>NZ_JBHIPJ010000053.1:0-134562 GCF_042195945.1 Bartonella sp. AP30XZML
AGCCATCCGTAGATGATGAAAGCGATTGTGATACCGATTGATACAAAGGGTGTAATTGTAACAATTGCTTTTGAGGAAATATCCGTGACATATGTTTTTGTTATCTGATCAATTTTATTGAAAAGTTGCGTGAAAACTGTAAAGTCCATGGAATTTCTCTTTAACAAATTTTCAACTTTTTATATGCTTTTTAAGCATTTTTCGTTGAATTTTTTAAGGATAAAATGAAACTTTGTAGACCTTTTCGATCTATGAGAGAGAATTGAGTATTACGCATTAACTTTTTCTTTTTACTATACAAAATATTGTTACAAAAAGCTTTATCTAATAAATCTTATGGTAGGCATTTTCGTGTTTTTACTATTCAAAATTTTTATGTTATGTTTATCTTTCTGTTGTTTGATAAGTGTATGTTCAGCATTGCGTAAATGTGTAACCATTTGTAGTTTTGCTGTTTCATTTTGTAGCATAGCAAGCATTCCAATTATATGTGCTTGTAACTCGGTAATACTTTTTAGATCTTTTGTTGTTGTGATTTCGTTTAATAGTTCTTCAATTTGCTGAAAACGATTGTTTGCTTCTTGAAAAGTTTTTAAACTTACGGCTTTATCAGTGATGGCTGCATATTGGATACGCTTGTTGATAAAACTGCTAGATTCATGGATAGTGACAGGAATTTCTTCTTCTTTTAAAATATTTTCAAGTGATGTAGATAGAGCAGAAGGTTTATTTCTATTGTAGAGATTCTCTGGATTTTTGAGAAAAAAACTACTGTGATCTGTTTTTACATTTTTAAGTTTTTTAGTATCGAATTTTTGGCTTCCCGTTATAGACTCGTGTATCTTTTTTACTTCCTCAAGGTGTTTTTTTAGCATATCGAGAAGTTGGGCATCAGGTGGCGCTTTCTTTTGCTGTGGAGTTTTTTTAGACTTTGATGTATTTGAAGATGAACTTCCAAAAAAATTGGGCCACTTCGTTGGAACGGATGCCGATAAATCCGCCGCCCCAGCGCCCCAAACCCAAGCCATCGCTGGGTTTGAAATCCCTAAAGTTATTACAACTACTATTGAAATGACCTTTTTTTTCATGTTTCCCTCCTGTCATTTTTTGCGTGCTGTAAGAAAATTGGTAACCATATTGCCGGATCATCACCAACTTCTGCGATAATGCTTTCGGCTAACTCTGCGTTATCAGGCGTTCCTGATAACACTAAGAGCTCGTCACTAAAGTCGTGTTCGATGGTTTTTCCATCGCGTGTCAGATGGAATTTACCAAGATTCAGTTCTGCAAGCGCAGATTGATCACCCTGCTTAATGAGGAATTGGCGACTAAACTCACCGAGTCCTTTAACGAGTTCAAATTCGGCATCTGTTAGTTTAAAGCCTTTTGTATAATCTTCATAATTTGCTTTGGGATTGGCTAGAAAAATGTAAGTTGCACACTGTTGAATGAGTGTTTTGGCAATATTACTTTCCAAGGCATCGCTAGGCTCTTGTGTTGCATAAACAAAAATACCATTTTGTTTACGGATAGTCTTTTGTTTATTTTTCGCTAAATCTTCAAAGTACGGATCTTGCAAAGGCTTCCAAAACTCGTCAAAGATATACATAAATCGCTGTCCGCTAATCATGCCTTCTGTGCGGTAAAGCAAATACATCATCACTGGAGTGCGAGTTTCAAAATTATCTAAAAATTCCGTGATATCAAAGCCGTAAATTTGATGTGTTAAGAGATCAAGAGCATCGTGGGGATTATCAAACAACCATCCATAATCACCACCTTCACACCATTTTAGTAAGCGAGCATGAACAGATGGGTGAGCATTATAATCACTTAAACGTGGATTTGGTAAAAATTGTACCAGAAAGGACAAACGACGGAGTGATTGGTCAATGTTAGCACTCATAACAGACATAACAGCTTTGTTAATTTCTTCCTCATCGTGATGCGTGACTTCACCACCAGCTTCTGCCAATTTTTTAACAAATTGTTTCAGAAAAATAAGATTTTCTTGTGTGGGTGGGAGTTGGAAAGGATTGAAACCACTTTTTCTGCCTGGCTTGAATGTTAAATATTTTCCACCCATCGCCCGAATGGCAATTTCCATACCACGATCTTTATCAAAAACAACAGTTGTCGGCTTAAATTTTTGTGCTTGTGCTAACAAAAAGCCGAGTAACACGGTTTTACCGGAACCAGATTGTCCGATAAGTGCGGTATTACCAAGTAAACGTTTATCTGTCGAGTCCTCTTCAAGTTTGGAGGCATGAAAATTGAAATAAAGCGGTGTTTTACTGGTTGTTTTAAGAATTGTGACGGCTGGTCCCCATGGGTTGCCAGTGGGTTTTCCTGACATAAAATTATGAAAAGATGAAAATGATAAAAAGTTCAATGATGTAATCGGAGCAGGACGTGGTCTCCATTTCCAATTGCCAGGAAGTTGTGCCCAATAGCCAGCCTCTATCGCTAAGTCTACAGGTTTAGGCAGTACCGCAACGTCTAGTAATGCTGCACTTGCTTTGGCCATATGGTCGCGAACTTGTTGAATTGTATCACCATAGATCGTCAATGTGCAGTGATGTTCTCCCATGACAAAATGCCCACTGATAAGCTGGTTTAGTGCTTCGTCAATTTGTTCAATTTGGCTCGTTGCCACATCTCGTGCATCAATAAGATTACGCTGATGCCGTTGTAAATAATCTTTAGCAGCATGTCGGGAGAGAACTGAAAAGCTCTGCGTCAATACGAACTCGAAGTCACTTTCCAACAAAACATTTAATTGTCCTGGTTTGGTTGTTGCATCATATTCTTTAATTTCAAGCATTCCAAATCGACGCATTCCACTGGTTGTTCGCAGTTCACCAAGAGCGCCCCATTTTGAGAAAAAAGGTCGATTGACAGACATATAGTCAGCAAAACGGTCATGGCAAATTGGCATAGGGCGATATTCACCATTGACAAGCATTCCAAGGAATTCAAGTGCAGAAGAATAAGCATGCCCATTTTTTTCATAAGCACCAAGAAGTTCTGCACCGTAACGGTTTAAAGATTGGCCTAAAGTACGATTGATGTCATTGAGTTCTTTGATACATGTGTCTTGTCGCATCTTTTTTTGATCAAGCGTTTCACGTTCATGTTTAGAAAAGAACGACATAATTTTATCCGCTATCGGTTGAAAAATGACAGTCAGATATAAATCATTGACCATCAAATTATAACCAGTAAAGCTTTGTCGATATTTTTCATCAAGCTGATAGCAAAACATTTGATCAAATGTTGAATCAGGATATTCATAAACACGGCGGCGCACAATATGCGTCCAAAATGATAAATTGGCTGATGCAAGACCCCGTAGAGTATTGTTAAGCTCTTTTATCCATTGAAAAATATCTTCTTCTGAAGCGCTTTGATGCGAACGCCCATCAATTTTCCAAATTGACAAATATTCCGCATTTTTAGTAGAAATAATCGTATCTGTAATATGATGTGAATAAGGCAGAAACAGGCTTACAGGTGCCTCTGATGCAAGGCGTTTGCTGCTTTCAACAGCTGTCATGTTTATCTCCTTTTACTATAATCAGAGGGACTATAACTTGATGCGCCCCAAAAACCTTTGTTGCGATTGCGAAATTTAGTATCGATCCATAACCACCAGATACGAAACGCCTTATCATCGTTTTTAGTAATTTGCACCATAATAAACCATAATGGAGGTGCTATAATCCACAAAAAGATACTTACTGTCATAGCAATAACAGCAACCCCCATAACCATAACGATAAATGGCATCATGGGGACACCCCATATCGTTGGAACACGTGTTGCTCCCTTGAATAGGGGGAATTCTTTTTTTTCTTGCGATTTCATGGAATGTTCTCGTCACTGGAGGTGAAATAATATGTGGCTAATATAAAAAGCTGCACCAGCAATAATGATACTGAATGCCCATCGCATAAATGTAGCTCTTGCGATAATGCGAAATATATAAATAAGCAAAAGTAATAAAAGAATGATAGCAGCAACGATAGGAATAATTATACTTAATCCATATTGCATCCCTATGAAAACATTTAAACTCTTTGTTTCCGTTTGAGCATATGCAGATTGAGTTATTAATAACATAATCAAAGTTATAAAAATAGTACTAATCTTACATATTTTTGATTGAAGCGTATTTAATTGTTTCATATCTTTTATCCCCTTTTAATTAAAGTTGCTATAAATAATATTCCTTTTTTCGTAGTATGAGCGATATTATTACTGGTACAAATCTATAATCAACGAACATTAAAAACATTACGTATTATACTAATTTATGCTTGACCTGTAAATAGCAGTTTAGCAAGTTGGGTTGCCGAGCCAGCAATGACAACGCCGATTGCCCACCGTACAAACGTATCTTTTCCTATATAGCGGCCTGCGTAACCAATTGCTAAGCACAAAAGTATCACGGCAGCAGCAACAGGAATAATGTGATCAATAAGATCTTTTTTTAGAGCATCTAGAGCTTTTTCAGCAGGAGCTAATTTTGCATTTGCATATGCAGACTGTGTTATAAAAAATGCAATTATAGCTGTAGAAATTACTATGATTCTGTTGTTATTTTGTGTTTGGACATTAATTAATTTTCGCATATTTTACTTTCATTAAATTTTCATGAATATTTTATATTTTTTAACATAAACAAATTACTATCTTTATATGTTACAATTAGCAAATATAAACTCTTAATTAAAAACATTATGTATTATACCAGTTCATTACTTACCTGTAAATAACAGTGTAGAAAGCTGTGTTGCTGAGCCAGCGATGACAACGCCGATCGCCCACCGTACAAACGTATCTTTTCCAATGTAGCGCCCTGCATAGGCAATTGCTAAACACAAAAGTATAACAGCAGCGGCGAGAGGGATAATCGTTTTTAAGTCATTTTGGAGTGCATCTAACGCCTTTTTTGCAGGATCTAATTTTACATTTGCATATACGGGATTCGTTATAAAAAAGGCACTTAGAGCTGCAGAAATTACGATAATTTTGTTATTATTTTTTAATTTGAGATTAATTAATTTTTTCATATTTTACTCTTATCAATACTTTGTATATTCTTAATATAAACGAAATATCACATAATATTTTTAAATTTATCAAACATAAACTCTCACATTAGAAACATTATGTATTATAAAGACTCACACTTGCCCCTTGAATAACAGGCTCGCAAGTTGGGTTGCTGAGCCAGCGACGATAACACCGATTGCCCACCGTACAAATGTATCTTTTCCGATGTAACGTCCAGCATAACCAATTGCTAAGCATAAAAGGATAACGGCAGCAGCAACAGGAATAATATTAGTAGTAAGATCTGTTTGCAGAGTTTTTAAAGCATCTTCAGCTTTTAGTTTTGCATACGCAGGATGTACTATAAAAAATACACTTATAGCCGAAGAAATTGCTGTGATTCTGTTGTTATTTTTAAATCGGAAATCAATTAATTTTTTCATATTTTACTCTTAATTAATGCTCTTATTAATACTTTGTATTTATTATTATAAAACATATGAGATTTTTATATGTGTATAATAATTAGATATAAAACCTTATGATAAAAATATTATGCATTATATAGACTTACGCTTGCCCCTTGAATAACAGGCTCGCAAGTTGGGTTGCTGAGCCAGCGACGACAACGCCGATTGCCCATCGTATAAATGTATCTTTTCCGATGTAGCGTCCAGCATAACCAATTGCTAAGCATAAAAGTATAACAGCAGCAGCGACAGGAATAATATTAGTATTAAGATCTTTTTGGAGTTCTTCTAAAGCTGTTTTTGCAGGAGCTAAACCGTTTGCTTGGGCCCATACGGGATGTGTTATAAAAAATACAGTTATAGCTGCCGAAAGTGTGATGATTTTGTTATTATTCTTTGATTGGAAACTAATTAGTTTTTGCATATTTCTCTCACTAAGATTATAGATAACATTTTGTATTATAGCTATCATCTTTAATTTTAATTAACTGCACCTGTGAATAAAAGCTTAGCTAGCTGGGTTGCTGAGCCAGCGATAACAACACCGATTGCCCATCGTATAAATGTATCCTTTTCGATGTAACGCCCTGCATAGAGAATGGCTAGGCATAAAAGTATAACAGCAGCAGCAATAGGGATAATGTTTTTAATGAGGTCGTTCTGTAAAGCCTCCAAAGCAGTTTTTGCATTTGTTAATTTTACTTGAGCATATACAGAATTGCTCATAAAAAATATAATTAAAGTTGCAGAAATTTTAATATTTTTATTTCTAACTATTGTTTGAAGGGTATTTAGTTGTCTCATATTGTTTGTCTCAATTTAGATTTCTCTTTAGAATAAAAAGATATTTTATACTGAATGACTTAATATTCATTCTCATTACGCGCCTGTGAATAACATATTTGCAAGTTGGGTTGCTGAACCAGCGATAACGACACCAATTGCCCACCGTACGAATGTATCTTTTCCGATGTAGCGCCCTGCATAACCAATTGCTAAGCACAAAAGTATCACGGCAGCAGCAATGGGGATAATCGTTTTTAAGTCTGTTTGGAGTGCAGTTAAAGCTTTGTTTGCAGGCTCTAAAACTACTGCTTGGGCTAACACAGGATTAGCGATAAAAAATACAGCTGAAACTGCAAAGTTTTTAATAGTTTTATTATGAATTATTCTTTGAAGGATATTTAATTGTTTCATATTTTTATCTCAATTTATATCACATTGGTATGAGTAATCTCTTTTCTTCAATATGTTTTTTATTGAATACAATGAAAATACTGAAATCTAAATTTTCTTTCATGAAAATTTATGCAGTTTTAAATAATAAACCGGCAAGTTCAGCTGCTGAACCAGCGATAACGACACCAATTGCCCACCGTACAAATGTATCTTTTCCGATATAGCGCCCTGCATAACCAATTGCTAAGCACAAAAGTATAACGGCAGCAGCAATGGGGATAATATCTTTCAAGTCTTTTTGGAGCGCTTTTAAAGCGTTGTCTGCAGGAGTTAAAACTACTGCTTGGGCTAACACAGGATTGGCCATATAAAATACAGTTAAAGCTGCAGAGGCTTTAGTAATTTTATTCCAAATTATTGTTTGAAGAGTTTTTAATTGTTTCATATTGCTTATTCCAATTTAGATTACAGTTAGTATAAATAAACTCTTTTTTCGATATAGTTTTTATTGTGCTAAATAAAAATACAGAAATCTAAGTTTCTTATTTCATGAAAGAAACATTTTATGTTTAAATAGATTTATCAGTTGGATTTAAATAATAAATTGGCAAGTTCAGCTGCTGAACCAGCGATAACAACACCGATTGCCCACCGTACAAATGTGTCTTTTCCGATGTAGCGCCCTGCATAACCAATTGCTAAGCACAAAAGTATAACGGCAGCAGCGATAGGGATAATCGTTTTTAAATCTGTTTGGAGTCCCTCTAAAGCTTTTTTTGCAGGAGCTAAACCCGCTGTTTGGGCGGGTACAGGATTGGTCATAAAAAATACAGTTAAAGCTGCAGAAAACGCAGCAATTTTATTACGAGCTGTTGTGTGAAGAATATTTAATTGTTTCATGTTCTTTATCCTGATTAAGATTAAAACTCCCACAAATGACCCCTCTTTCATGAAGAAACTTAAAAAGATATTTTGGATCAGCCCAAGTTCTTAGTTTTCCTCTTTGTGTAAGTAACGCATATTTATTTTGCTTTCCGGTGATTGGATCATCGGAAATAAACGTGAAATACCATTCCCTCTCTGAAAGCATCACGACTGTAATCTCACGTGCTGCTTTTTGACTAAATGCTATATCAACGCTGTTTTGTTCTATCATTTTCATTATCTTTGCCCTCAATTAGAAGAGATTTTGTTCAATCTTACTAATTAGAGCTTTAACATTTTCTTATCTACCTTTCATTATAATATCCTATCAAAATTCTGGGTTTTCGTGAAAATATCAGTCATCACTCAGTGATCTTCTCGATGAAGAAAATCTTCAGCTGAAAAAGCATCTCTGGCGCTACTTTCTTTATGTGTAAATGCATCTTCTTCTCCTTTTGAAGAGAGAGAAAGAGAATCTACTTTAGTTGTCTGTTCTGGTTCTTCTTTTTTAAGCTTTATAGGCTCCTGCAAGCCTTCATTTCCTCGTACAGCAGCTTTTACTCCAATATATGAAGTAATTTTTTGCATATGGGCGTGGTTTGAGTTTTCTGTATTGTAAAAATTCAGCACAGACTGCAAAGTCGCTTTTTCAAAGATGCACTTTGATGTTGTTTGTTCATAGCAGTAAGTTAAAGCGCTTTGTGCAGCTGTAAGATTTCTGCAAAAATCAAATGCATCAAAAAGATAAAACAATTTCACATTTCCAACACCAATTTGCCCTAAAATTATGTTAAAATTATGTTCACTCTGTTCAGCTGTTGCGATTGTTTCCTTAAGCTGAGATGTTTGATAGAAGAAGTTATCTTTATTATCTGTTACATAGACATTGTCCCGCGCTTCTTGTTTGGCGATAACTGAAAATGCTATGGGGGGCGTATTGGATATGTATGCAGCAGCAAAAAATGTGAAATCTGGAACAATCATTAGCAATACACCTTATTATGAAGAATTTTATTAATACAAATGCTAATTCTGTGTTGTGCTTTTTCTCGTTGTCTTTTGATTTTATAAATTTGCAGAATGAGATTGTTTAGCTTAGAATATTCCTTGTGATTATTGTTTTGTTCCCTTCTAAGAATACTTTTAACATATGCGAATATCCAACCAACAAGATAAAAGTGTGGAATAAAATAGAGCATATTACGCCAACCAATATTATTGGAATCACGAAGAAAGGCGCTGCTTTTAAAAAATAATAATCTTTGATACTGTATTGAAGCTGCTTGTTTTATATAATTCTCTAGTTGCAAAAATCTTTTCAAAAAAAATTTATACGAAGTAAAAAGCCGTTGTGTATGAGGGGAGGTTTTCTTGTCATAATGAACTACACTATCATTATACAGAGAGGGCTTGTTCTTTGTTGCGTATTGCCATAACTTATAGAGTGACGATTTATATTTACTTTTGACTACTGTTTCATAAGAGTCAGAGAGGTGTGATGGTGTTTGAGCACTGCATTTAGCAGTTCCAGCGATTGAGCTGAAAAAAGATGCAGTGGCGGTAATTGATATACCAATAAACAGTTCTTTGTGGCTCAAAGCACATCTCCGTCAAAGTGATATATGTATCGTAATTTTAATTTCGATAATAAATAGACAGAAATTGTCTATAATTGTGTTTAAAATATGTCAAAAAGAAATTCTTTTTTGCAAGGGGAGTAATTAAGGTGAATGATCTCAAAAATATGAATTTTGATGAACTACAAGAGATGCGTACACAAATCGATGTGGAATTAAAAAAACGGCAAGCAAAGGAAAAGCAAAATGCGCGACGAAAAATTCTTGAAATTGCTAATGCCCATGGAATTGATATCGCTGATCTTGTGAGCAAAGAGCGCCATTATAGAAATCCCAATAACCAATGGGAATTATGGAATGGGCGTGGACGTAGACCTAAGTGGATTAAAGAGTGGTTGGAGAATGGGTATACACTTGATGAACTCGAAGTAACGTAACACGTGTGCGATCTTTACAAGATAAGGGAATACCAAGGAATGTAAATGCAAGAAGTATGCTCTTTTGGGTAATTTAATTGTATAAATATACTGAACGAATATATTAAAGTATTGAGTTACCAAATACAATGATAGGGAGCGTGAACAATTTATTTAAATGCAAAAGGTCTTGTTGTCATAATCTGGCAAGCATAATGATGATGCCAGATTGGAATATTGTAATTGCTTTTGGCATGTGAGAGAGGGGGGATATTTTACTTCTTTTTATCGTTTCATTAACGTTGCTCTTTTTAGTCTATGTAAATAAATAGTTTTATTGATTATTTACAAAAATGGTCGAAATGAGAATAATTTATTGCATAGGGATTTTAACTCAATATGTAAAATGATAATTTTATCAATTAATATGTTAATAAATTAGCATACTTATATTTTTGAAATACTGTTCTGTAGAACAAGCCTGATGTTATAGATTTTGTTTGGTCTTTTTTCTGTAAGATTATATATGAGGCATTTACTTTATTTATCGTTCGTTTAGTTGAGATGAGTGAGTGTGTAGAAAAATGGAAAATTTCTATGGCTGTTATGGGTTTTATAGAATTTATGACATATTTCTGAGCGTTTGTGATTAAAATTCATTTATGAGCGTTTATGAATAATGAATAAAGAGTGTATTTGAAAATAAAAGGATTGGATCATTTCTATTGCGGTTTATCTTCTTTTATGGTGTGAAATAGGGGGGTATGCAGGTTTACAATTGTGTGTGATGGTATAGAGTGCGGAACACTTTGTTATATATCGGAATATTTTTTCTAAAATTGTGTGGTATTCCACAATAAGTTAAAGAGTTTGTCTGAGAAGCAGAATGCCCCAAACGGAATACATTTATGTTTCCAATTTACGCGCTTTTTTAAAAGAAAATTTTTCAATGCAACTAAGCTTATTTTATAGCGCTTCTCGTGAATAGTATAACGTAAAAGTCTCTATGAGCATATAAAATCCATTGTACACCACCATTTTTACTTCAATAAAAAGTATAAGCCGGTGCCATTATATACTTTACTCGCCTCCAATATTGCTAAAGTCCTTAGTTCTTGAGAGAGGGAGGCTTTTGTCGCTTTGTTTAATTGTTTTATTTATACGACACTTTCGCTTGTGATGTGCAAGCGAATGATTTTGATTGCTTCAACATGAGAGAGATTTGAAATAAGGGTATTTTATGATCTTTAGATTTCTCACTCAATATGAGAACAATGAACTTATTATTATAAATAAAAGTGTTGTGTGCTAAAAAGTCTTGTTTATTTTATTATGCCGTGAAATGGCTTCTTTTAAGGTGTGGTGATATAAAGCAACAACCTCTCTGAGATATTAAACGTTTTTTTCAGTGCGTAGTGAATACTCTCATAATGTAGCTTGCTTGTCGAGTTTTATGTTAAGTGAAATATGGGAGGAGGAAGTCAAGAAAAAATTACTCGACAGGAATCCGGTTTGTAAACAGATTGGATGAGATAGGAATTTTTTGTTCTTTGAAGGAGGAAGGGAAAGGTTGTAAAATAGTATGAATTTTTTCTTAAAGTGGGAAGCCGTGTAGAAGACGTGGGGCATTTGGAGTGAGTCCGGCAGCTTCTTGAATGAAGTATTTTTTTATTTTTGGTGCTTGATTAATGATTCCAAGTCCGGTATCGCGGAGCATCCGTAAAAGAAGGCTATCATTAGAAAAGAGTTTATTAAGCCAATCATTGCTTAAAGCCATACGGACAATTTCAAAACGTCTCCAGCTTTGATAGCGCTCTAAAGCCGTGAGGGAGCCAATGTCAAGACCTAGTCGTGCTGTTTCAATAATCACTTCAGCCAGCGCAGCGCTATCGCGTAATCCTAAATTGAGTCCTTGTCCTGCAATGGGGTGGATGGTATGGGCGGCATCGCCAACGAGAGCAAAACGTGGTTTAACGCATTGACGTGTTAAAGAAAGACTCAAAGGAAAAGCTTGACGTTCGCCATCCCAAGAGAGTTTGCCTAATCGATGGCCAATGCGTCTTTCGAGTTCTGTTTCAAAAATAAGTGCATCAGCTTTGAGATAATATTGCGCAGTTTTATGATCTTCATTCCACACAATGGCGGATCGGTTGCCTTTGAGAGGGAGAAGAGCAAAAGGACCGGCAGGTAAAAAATGTTGAATTGCTTGACCATTATGGGGTTTTTCATGTTCAACTGTGCAGATGATTGCTGTTTGTTTATAGGGATGAGAAAAGTTTTTAAGATCTGCTTTTTGGCGTAATTTCGAATGGGCTCCGTCAGCTGCAATAAGCAATTTTGTTTGCCAAACCTCTTCATTATTTAAAGTGACGGTTGTATGTTGGTCTTCTTGATGAAAATCAATGACACGGGTGTTTGTAATAACAGGGATATTGAGATCTTTGACACGTTTTTTTAAAGTGTTGATGAGTTTTCTATGCTCTACCATAGCAGCAAAGGGCTCGCCGGGATTAATGTCGCCTTCAAAGGTTAAAAGAGTGGGTTTGACAGGATCATTTGTGCTTGTATCTGTGATGATCATTGAATGAATGGGTTGCGCATAGGGTTTTATAGGTTCCCAACATTGTAATTGTTTTAACATACGAATAGAAGCAGCAGCAAGGGCAATGGTTCGTATGTTAGAAGCAGGGGTATCGCCTTGTGGCGCAGCATCAACGATTTTTATTTTCAGATTAGGGGCTGTTTGCTTGAGTGCTATCGCTAGGGTTAAACCGACAGCTGCCCCCCCTGCAATGAGCAGATCACATTGTTTAGTTTTATGAGATTTAATTTTTTTATTGGGTTGTACATCTTTATTGCGATTAGAACACACAATACTTCTTCCATTGTTTATAGTTTGCTTTCTTTTAAAAAGAATATCTTTTTACATTGCCTAAAATATCTTAACTTTTACTTTTCTCTCTGCTTTACAAGAACGAGGTTTCTTTTGGCGCCAATCTGATGACGGATTGGTTTTTCAGAGTTTTTCTGCTTAATCATTTATGTGATTCATCTTACAGATTTATCGGATAAGCTTTTTTGAATATTCCTCTTCAATTCTTTTTACACTTGGTTGATAAAAAAGAAAACTAAAAATAAACAAAGATGGTCGTGTATTTTTTAAGTTGTGTGAGTTACTTCAGTATGCCTGTCCTGAAGGGGGATATTTAGTTAGTATGATAGATAAAAAATTGTTGTCATTCGTGATGGTTAAAACAGTATTCATATTTTGCCGTTATCATGATGTAGCATAAAAAATATTATTTGTTTAGGAAGGTGCCTATAGGACCCATGTGACATTTTAACACATGAGGTGTTTTTTGGTTGATCGTGTGATAAATATCTTGGGAGAGCTTTTTGTGTGCCTTATGAAGGATAGTCTCTTAGGGTGGTGATATATGAGTGATATGAAGTGGTTAGAAGGTAGAACGCGCTAGATAAGACGTCGGATTGTTTACAGGCTATTTGTTTACAGATCGGTACAGAGTTTTAAGCTTCATCCTTTTTTAAGAGAGAGAGGGAGTTATAACTCTTTAAAATATGAAAGTTTTGTATTTGGAATTGATAGATGCACCGAAGTTCTTCTCCTTATGATTCATTAGAAGTGCGAAATTCTCAAGGTTCGCGTCTTATTGAGATGTTTTTACGTCAGATAGGGGTATTTATTGGGCTTGGGCTTTTAGGCTTTATTATTTTTTGTGTGTTTGCTTTGGCGACGTGGAATGTTGAGGATCCATCTTTAACCCATGCAAGTACAAATGAGGTTACAAACCTTATGGGGTGGATGGGGGCAATTTTTTCAGATTTTATTATGCAGTTTTTTGGCTTGGCAAGTCTTTCTGTTTTGTTGCCACCGTTATTTTGGTCTTTTCTCTTGTTGGCGCAAAAGAATATCTACAATTTGACTTTGCGCTTTTTTTTATGGGTGCTATCAACGATTTGTTTTTTAATTGCTTTTGCCCTTATGTCACCTGTTGCTTCTTTTACTTATTGGCCATTGCCAATGGGATTAGGAGGGGTTTTAGGAGATAAAGTTTTAAGTGTTGCTTCTTCAGTCTTTCCTCTTTTTCTTTCTCCTCCTTACACGGTGTTTTTCAGTGTTGTTTTTATTCTTTTAGGTTTTTTCACCGCTGCTTTTGCTGGTAATGTGATATGGCGGCGTCGAACAAAGAAAAGAAAAGAAAAAAGCATTCCCAAAGACGAAATCGTTAATCCAGTCTTTGAGTTGGAAGAAGATACGGAATATGCCGCAGAGGAGGATCGTGAAAATCATGGTTTTTTTGCGACAACTTGTGGCGCTCTTTTGCATCTTTTTTATTTTTTTCAAGCGCGTTTTTTTCGTTTATTCTGTTTCAAAAGGCGTTTTCAGAGTAAAGGGCAAGGAAAGCCATTTGATCGGATTGAGCCAACTTTTTTAGGTGAAAAAGTAAAGTGTGAGGAAAATCAAAATAAAGCCTATATTTCTCCTGTTAAAAATCGAAAGTCTTTAACAGCTTCTTCAAAGGGTGGTTTTGTTCTTCCTCTTGTAGATTATCTTTCGGTTCCACCACCGTCTGTTAAGGATGCAAAACTTTCTCCTGCTATTTTAAGAGCAAATTCTCAGGAGCTTGAAGGGGTTTTGTTAGATTTTGGGGTCAAAGGAAAAATTATAGATGCTTGTCCTGGACCGGTGGTAACTTTGTATGAATTTGAACCGGCTGCAGGCATTAAGTCTTCCCGTATCATTGGTTTGGCAGATGATATTGCACGCTCGATGCGTGCGATTTCGGCGCGTGTTGCGGTGGTTCCAGGACGTAATGTTATTGGAATAGAATTGCCTAATGCAAAGCGTGAGATGGTTTATTTACGAGAAATGTTGCAGGCGCAAGAATTTATTGACAGCAAAGCCAAGCTAGGACTTGCTTTGGGTAAGACAATCGGGGGGGAAGCTGTTGTTGCAGATTTAGCAAAAATGCCCCATCTTTTGGTTGCTGGTACAACAGGATCGGGAAAGTCTGTTGCTATCAATACAATGATTTTATCATTGCTTTATCGTATGACACCTGAACAATGTCGTCTCATTATGGTGGACCCGAAAATGCTTGAGCTTTCGGTTTATGATGGCATTCCCCATTTATTAACACCCGTGGTGACAGATCCTAAAAAAGCCGTGATTGCTTTAAAGTGGGCTGTTCGTGAAATGGAAGAACGCTATAGTAAAATGTCAAAACTAGGCGTTCGTAATATTGATGGGTTTAATGCACGTCTTAGGGAAGCTGCAAGTCAGGGAGAGACAATGGTGCGGACAATTCAAGTTGGATTTGATCGCGAGACCGGTGAGCCTCTTTATGAAACGGAAACACTTGATTTTAGTCCTATGCCCTATATTGTTGTCATTATTGATGAAATGGCTGATTTGATGATGGTTGCTGGTAAAGACATTGAAGGCGCGGTTCAACGCTTGGCACAAATGGCACGTGCTGCCGGTATCCACGTGATTATGGCGACACAGCGTCCTTCCGTCGATGTTATTACTGGGACGATCAAAGCCAATTTTCCTACACGTATTTCTTTTTCTGTGAGTTCAAAAATTGATAGCCGAACAATTTTAGGTGAACAGGGGGCCGAGCAATTATTGGGACAAGGAGATATGCTCTTTATGATGGGAGGAGGACGTATTCAACGTGTGCATGGTCCTTTTGTTGCGGATGATGAAGTGGAGCAGGTTGTTGCGCATCTCAAAGCGCAAGCACGACCTGATTATTTGGAAACAATTACGCAAGAAGTTGAAGAGGATGGTGCTGATGTTTCTTTGGCTTCTCCTTCAGAAGATGATCCCTATAGTCAAGCTGTTGCTATTGTGCTTCGTGATCGTAAGGCTTCGACTTCTTATATTCAACGCCGTTTAGGCATTGGTTATAATCGTGCTGCGACACTGATTGAGAGGATGGAAGAAGAAGGTATCATTAGTCCAGCAAATCACGCAGGGAAACGAGAAATTTTAGTGCCTGCTGAAGAAGAGCGCTTTTGAAAAATCTTTATAGTTGTTTTTTATAATATCTTATAAAACAAGTGTTTGTTTACTGTATCGTAGAAAGTCTGCATTTTCATACACCAGTTCTCGATTTGCGATAGCTCCTTGGCACTTGGAACTCTTTATAAGGGGATTCTTTATCTTATATAACTTTTATCCACACACCAACCTTGCTTGTAATGTGCAAGCAAATGATTTGAGTTAATTCAATATGAGAGAGTATGTGATGAAAGAATCTTATTGTATTTGGCGTTATGATTTAAGTTAAAAAGATAAATTATTATAAATCAATATCTTGGTATAAAATAATGTTATTGCGAATGTAGGGGTGTAAAAGCATGTAAGACTTGATATTTAAGTGTCTTTTTAAGTGCGCTCTAAATATTTAGGGCAAGGCTGATCTGTCGAGTCTTAATATAAATGAATTATATGGGGTGGGAAGCTAAGTGAAATTTGCTAAACTCCAAACTGTTTACAGAGCGGTTGTGGTGAAAATTTTTATTCTTTTGGGTGAGAAGGAAGTCAAAAAAGTATTTTTGATACTTAAAAGAGCTTTCAGGTTTGCGAGTAATATGTTTAGTCCTTAATCCATTATGTCTTGACTATAATTTATGTTGCTTCATAGATTAGGGGTGGAAAAGAATATATTATGCGTTTAGAAAAGCAGGAAATTTGGATGCTTTCGGAAACTTAAACGCAGACTGATTATTTGGAAACGATACCGCAAAAAATAAAAAAGGATGTTTCTTTAGCTTTTTCTTTAGCAGATGATTCCTATTGTCAAGCTGTTGCTATTATGCTTCGTGATCGTAAGGCTTCAACTTTTTATATTCAATGTCGTTTAGGCATTGGTTATAACCGTGCCGCCACATTGATCGAAAGGATAGAAGAAGAAGGCATCATTAGTCCAGCTAATGATATGGGTAAGCGAAAAGTGTTGGAGATTGTCGAAGAAGAATACTTTTAAAAATCTTTTGATATTTTTTTCAAACAATATCTTTATCTTATAAAGAAGGGTATTTATTCGTCGTTGATCACTTAAGTTATGAATTATAAAGTCAATTAAGTATTGCTTGGGAGCATTTTTTATGAAAACGTCTTTTTTACCGCAAAGAAGAGTCTTTGGGTTGGTGGGAATTATTATCTTTTGGTGTTTAACTGTTCCTGTTTTTTCGCAAGCATCTAATAAAGTGATAAAGGCGCAAAATGTTGTGAATCACTTTGCGGCAATCAAAACAATGACAGGTGATTTTATTCAGTTTAGTCCAAAGGGAAAAATGTCTCAGGGGACATTTTATTTAGAGCGCCCAGGGAAAATTCGTTTCATTTACAAAAAAATGCCTTTACAGATTATTTCAGATGGCCAATTTGTAGGTATTAACAATCGGGCTTTGAATACTTGGAACTTTTCACAACTTTCGCAAACGCCAATGAAATTTTTGTTGGATGATAAAATTGATGTATCTTCTGGGCGCTTGTTCGCATTTCGCGAAGATCCAGGGGCTGTAACGATTGTTCTGCATGATAAAACGATTGGGGCAGGGCAAATAAGGATGGTTTTTGATTCTAAAGGCTCTGCTTTGCGACAGTGGACAATTGTTGACCAACAAAATTTGGAAACTACTGTGCAGATTATGAATGTGCGGACAGACGTCCGGTTCGCTAATGGGATGTTCACACTTCCTTCGAAGAAATGAAGAAAGAGTGTTACGTCATTGGGATTAAAACAAATGTTCTTTCGTATTGCAACTTGGAATATTAATTCTATTCGTTTGCGTCTTGCACAGGTTTTTCAGTATTTGGATCTCTTTTCCGTAGATGTTTTGTGTCTACAGGAAACAAAATGTCCAGATGCTTTATTTCCAGTGGAGGCTTTTGAAGCAGCGGGTTATAAGCATATCGCATTGAGTGGACAAAAATCTTATAACGGGGTGGCTATTGCTTCTCGTTTGCCTTTTAAAAAGGTAGAAAAGCGTTTTTTTTGCCAAAACCAAGATTGTCGCTATATCTCAGTTATTGTGGAAGCCCATGGGAGAAGCTTGCGGATTCATAATTTTTATGTTCCTGCTGGGGGAGATATTCCAGATGCTGATGTGAATGAAAAATTTCGTCATAAGCTTGATTTTTTAGAAGAAATGTCTTCCATACGTGCGGATCAAGGAGATGGTCTTTCTTCTCTTTTGGTGGGCGATTTAAATATTGCTCCTTTGGCAGAGGATGTTTGGTCTCATCAGCAATTGTTGAAGGTTGTAAGCCATACTCCTATTGAAACCGAGCGTTTACAGGATTTGTGTTGTCAAGGTGGATGGGTTGATCTGATGCGGTTGCATATTCCTGCTCCTACCAAGCTTTATACATGGTGGAGTTATCGTGCACGCGATTGGGCATTTACCGATTATGGGCGGCGGCTTGATCATGTTTGGTCTTCTCCTGATTTAGCACCTTTTGTTGTAGATCTTTCGATTTTTCGTGATGCGCGCGGATGGGAACGTCCTTCAGATCATATTCCTGTGCAAACTGTATTTGATTTTTCACGTCAAGTTTGAAATAAGAGGTAAATAAAGTATTAATATTAAATAATGATTCTGAAAGAATGCGGGAGACTAGATGTATATCAGAAATCTCAAAAGGGGCGCTTCTCGTGGATTACTTTCTAGTGTCTTGTTGTGGTTGCTTTTGTCAGGATGTATGGTTGGTCCCAATTACCAGAAAACATCTTTTCGTGTTCCAGCAGTTTGGGGAGAAAAATCTGCACAGACTGCTGGACAGCCAGTTGCGCTTGCCGGATGGTGGCGGCGTTTGAATGACCCTGTTCTAGATGCATTAATGGATTATGCGATTTCTGGAAATAATAATGTTGCTGTTGCCAAAGCTCGGGTACGTGAGGCGCGTGCGAGTTTAGGACAGGTTGTGGGAACTCTTTTGCCAAATGTGTCCAATTCAATTTCAGGAACCCGTAGTCATTCTGCACAGTCTGATGCATTGTTAAACCAATACCGTAGTGGTTTTGATGCAAGCTGGGAGCTTGATTTTTTTGGTGGGCATAAACGAGCGGTTGAAGCAGCGCGTTATGGTCTTGATGCGGTTGTGGAAGATATGCGTGCTACCATGGTGACATTGCTAGGAGATGTGGCAACAAATTATGTACAAATGCGTGGTTGGCAACAGAAATTGTTGATTGTGCGTCAAATTGCTGTATCACAACGTAAAACCTATGAATTGATGCGTGCTAGATTAACAGCTGGTGATGTTTCTGAGCTCGATGTTTCAAATGCGCAAGCACAAATGGCAAATACAGAAGCAGATATATCACAGATGGAAGCGAATTTAGCAATGAGCGTTCATCGCCTTTCTGTCTTAACTGGTCGTGTGCCTACGGCATTGAAGGCTCTTTTACAAAAAAATGCTAAGTATGCAAAGATTCCACAACCGCGCTGGCCGATACCAGCAGGAATTCCAGCTGATATTTTGTTAACACGTCCGGATTTACGACGGGCAGAGCGTCAATATGCGCAAGCGACAGCGCGGATTGGTCAACGTGAAGCAGATCGCTATCCATCACTTACTTTAACAGGTAATATTTCGACAGCCGCAACGGCGATAGATCAGTTATGGAAAAATTCAACGATTGGCTGGTCTTTTGGACCTGGTCTGCGTTTTCCTTTTTTTAATGGAGGTCAGGTTGAGGCTTCTATTGCTGTCGCGCGTGCACAGCGTGATCAAGCTTTTATTACTTATCGAGCTGCTGTTTTGGGAGCTTTAGAAGATGTAGAAAATGCGTTGGTAAGATTAACTAAAGAACATCAACGCTTAGAAAAGCTAATCATTGCGAATAAAGCTTCTCTTCATTCCTTAAAACTTTCACGGAGTCTTTTTGAGAATGGAAATACCAGTTTTCTTGAATTGTTAAATGCTGATCGCTCTTATTATTCTGCACAAATGGCGCTTAAAGATAGCCGTGTTTCTTTGGTTACACAATATATCACGTTGATGAAAGCATTGGGCGGGGGCTGGGATGGCGTTGTTGATGTATCACGTCCGGAAGTCGTTGATGGTGCACCTCGTTTGCGTGCAAAGGTAGGGAAATGAAAAAAAACTTACTCAAAAATTTCATTACAAAACACAAAAAACTTTCCTTCTTTTTAACTGCTATATTTCTCATTCTCTTGTTTTTATGGTTGCGTTCTGTTTTTTTTGGAACATCTACTCCAACTTATATAACAGCGGTGGTGAAGCGTGGGGATATTGAGGAAAGTGTTTTAGCTTCTGGTCTTGTACGTCCTTACCGGTTGGTGGCTGTTGGTGCGCGAGCAACAGGGCGTGTGGTGTCAATGCATGTTTCCCCTGGGAGTGTTGTGAAAGAAGGCGATCTCTTGGCAGAAATTGATCCTACAGATCAGGAAAATGATTTAAAAAGAAAAAAAGCAGCATTATCGCATTATTATGCGAGTTTGGTAGAACAAGAAGCCTATCTTTCTCTTGCACAGAAAAATTTAGAGCGTCAGAAAAAAATGATTGAAACACGTGCGGTTTCACGTGCGAACCTCGATGAGGCTATGACACAGGTGAAAATACGCGAGGCGCAAATTGAACAACTTCGTCAGCAGATTGTGCAAGCACAAATTGATGTGGAGAGTGCAGAGGTTAATTTAGGTTATACACGCATCACTGCCCCTTCAGCGGGAACGGTTTTGGCAACAGTTGTGGAAGAAGGGCAGAATGTGAATGCGGTTCAGTCGGCGCCAACAATTGTTATTTTGGGTGATTTATCAAAGATGACGATCAAGGCGCAAATCTCAGAAGCAGATGTTCTTAAAGTCCGAGCTGGACAACCACTTTATTTTACAGTTCTAGGTAATTCACAGCGTCGTTATGAAGGCGTTTTAGAAAAAGTAGAGCCGGCTCCTGAAACAATTCGTGCTGATGTGAGTATTAATCCTGGTATGGTGAGTGGTTCTAGTGCTTTAATCTCATCGGCTATTTATTATAACGGAATTCTACATGTTGATAATGCGGACAATTTTTTGCGAACCTATATGACTGCTCAAGTTCATATTATCTTAGGGCGCGCACAGAATGTCTTGTTGGTTCCAAGTAATGCTTTACGCGATGAGACAAGAGAGCGTAAAGCATGGGTTTCTGTTTTGGTGGGGGAAAATAAGTTGGTTACTAAACAGGTGAGCGTTGGGTTGAATAATAAGGTTATGGCAGAGATTATTTCAGGACTTAACGAGGGTGATGTCGTCGTCACCAGTTCGTCTGATGGAGTGATGCCCGAGTCTTCTAACATGCATAGCGAAGACGAGAGTTAAAGCATGAGCACAAATCAAGCAGATGCTGTCTTCGTCTTGGAAAATATTGTGCGCAAATTTCCTGCGGGCGAAGCGTTTGTTACCGTTTTGAAAAACATCAATCTTACCATTAAACGTGGTGAAATGGTGGCAATTGTAGGTGCTTCCGGTTCAGGTAAATCTACCTTGATGAATATTTTAGGCTGTCTTGACCGTCCAACTTCTGGCCGTTATTGGATCTCTGGTAAAGAAATAGCTTCCCTTTCTGCGAATGAATTGTCGGCTTTGCGACGTAATCATTTTGGTTTTATTTTTCAGCGTTACCATTTGTTGAATGAATTGACAGCTCTTGGTAATGTTGAAATTCCGGCTATTTATGCGGGAAGTGCCGTGGAAGCAAGGAAAAAGCGGGCACAGGATCTTTTAACACGTTTGGGCATGGGTGATCGGATAAATCATCGTCCAAATCAGCTGTCCGGTGGTCAGCAACAACGTGTTTCTATTGCTCGGGCGCTCATGAATAATGCGGAGGTCATTCTTGCAGATGAACCAACTGGTGCATTGGACAAAAAGAGTGGGCAAGAAGTATTGCATATTTTGGATGAACTTCATCAAGAGGGACGTACTATTATCATTGTAACCCATGATATGCAGGTGGCTGAAAGAGCAGAGCGTATTATCGAAATCAGTGATGGGGAAATTATTGCTGATAAGCGGTCAAGGGTTGCAAAAACAAAAGTTGGTAGAAAATCTCTTCAGGAACAACAAAATCTAAAAGGCCAACAAAAACTGGGCTTTTTTCGTTCTTTTGTTGAGCGATTCCGTGAGGCGTTTGTGATGGCTCTGTTGGCAATGAATGCACATCGCATGCGGACTTTTCTAACAATGCTTGGGGTGATTATCGGTATTGGGGCGATTATTGCTATGGTGGCTTTAGGGAATGGTACACGAGAGAAAATTCTGGAAAATTTTAAAAGTTTGGGTGCTAATACATTAACCATTTTTCCTGGCAAAAGTTTTTCTGATCCACAAGCAGAAAAAATAACCAGTTTGGTTGAAGCTGATGCAGAAGCCTTGTCTGGGTTACCTTATGTTTCTGGTGTAACACCTCAGATTTCAACAAGCTCAAAAGTGCGTTTTGGTGCAGTTGAAGTCAATGCTGTCATTGTGGGGGTGGGAGAACAATTCTTTCAGACACAGGGGCTTAAAGTTTTCAAAGGACAGTTTTTTGATCAAAAAAGTGTGCATGATCGGGCGGTTGATCTCGTGATTGAAAAAGAAGCATTGTCTGTTCTTTTTCCCCATAGCCATGAAAGCCCTCTTGGCAAAGTGGTGCATGTGGGTAATGTTCCAGCGCGTATTATTGGTGTTGTTGATTCGCAAAATCACGCAAATGGAAACACATCAAATACATTACAGCTTTATTTGCCCTATACAACAGTGCAAACGCGTTTTCTTGGTACAACAGAAGTTCGTGCAATTACTGTTAGGATTGCTGATGATGTCGATTCACATTTAGCGGAAAACATGGTGAAACGTTTTCTCATTATGCGGCATGGTGGAGAAGATTTTTTCATTAGAAATTCAGAATTCTTTCGTGAACGTATCATGGAGAGTACACATATCTTAACACTTTTAATTTCTTCAATTGCAGCGATTTCCCTGATTGTAGGTGGTATTGGGGTGATGAATATTATGCTGGTCACCGTTTCTGAGCGGATCAATGAAATTGGTGTGCGTATGGCAGTTGGTGCACGCCAAAGTGATATTTTGCAGCAGTTTCTCATTGAAGCGGTGTTGGTTTGTGTCATTGGTGGTGGTTTGGGGATCTTGCTTGGGCTTTCTATCGGTGGCTTGTTCCTTCTGTTTAAGGCACCTATCCATCTTATCTATACCATTGAATCGATCATTATGTCTCTTACTTTTTCAACCCTCATAGGAATATGTTTTGGCTTTTCTCCAGCGCGGCAAGCTTCACGGCTTGACCCTGTTGTCGCTCTTTCACGCGATTAGACTTTATCAATTTGGGCATGTTTGTTCGTGATGCTTTCCACTTGGATGAAGCGTTTATGAAGCAAAACATGAATGGGAAAAGTTTAGCATTATTTGCTGCTCTATTTTAGAAAACGCTTTGTTCGTTAAGTGGAGCGTACCACTAGAGGTGAACGTTTCTTATAGCGCACCACATCATGTGAGATGTGGTAGGCATATAAGCCTTCTTGAGGCATTAAATGTTTTGAGAATGCATGATGAATATTTTTAAATCTTTCTTGTCAAGTATTATGGAAGTAAATCCTATTAAGGAGAAGTTAAATGGAACCCGTTAGAATGAGATTGCTTGCAGACTGAATTTTGTTAAAAATCTTCGTCTTCTGAGATATGAAGAGGAGGACAAATGAAATATATTGCGCGACGATTCTTAAGATTTAATTTAAAAAGAGGCGGGGTAGTGAATAGTATATCTGCTAACAAACAAAAGAACAAAAAAGAAGGTTGATGCCAAAAACAGCTTAAACCTCCGTTCTTCCAAAAAAATGAACTGGTATCGAGATAGCTGAGCAGTTTAAGAGGTTTCGTTTAGTCTTTTTAAGATTTTCGGAAAAGAGGTTATGTGGATTTCTCACTTTTGGTTTTGCAGAGGGTGGTGCAAATTATAGGTGTTTAGGTTTATGCAAATAAAATTATGATCTTGCTCAAGTTTTAAAATGTGACCTAAGACACTGTCATTTTCTGTTCCTTTATTTGAGTAACGTAGCTTCTTTAGAATATTTTGTTTAAGGCATCGCTTTTTTCTGCCTTATCTCATGATTTTGGAGCTGAAGGATAAACAAGCCATTTGAGTTTCTAGGGTAAGGATGCCGTCAGATACTCGGTAGGGGGCGCGATCTTAAGAACTAATACCGTGAGATGCGGGTTTGATTTCATGAGTTTGGTGAGGACGACAAAAAGTTTGAGAGGCGGATCGCTTCTTATTTTGAATGATGTATGAATGAAAAGGGTTTTCATTCATTGAAAAAGAATAAGCTCATATTCAGCAGGTATGAGATGAAGTAAGAGAACATCGTAATACCAAGCTGCAGTTATGCTGCTAAAGAACATAATGGCGCTAGTGATGAGCAATGGTATGTCTAGTTGGTATGGTATTCTCCCTCCTGCTACAAGTCCGATACAGATAAAAAGAATTCTAAAGCCACCCGCTATAAAGTATAAGAAGCGAATAATTAGTCTACGAAAGAACAAAAGATAAAGAAATATTTTAAAAATCAATATTTTGAATATCACGATTAATATTTTGCGTATTATAGTAAAATTATATGCATGATCGTTCGTAAAATGCGCTGTTTTGTGTGTGGAGTTTCTTCCTTGGTGTCTTGTGTGTTCGCAGGTGTCGTATCCATTTCCCCCCTCTCATTCCTAAGCTAAATCCTAAAATTATTGCGCACTTTATTTTGTATTCTTAACAAAAGGCAAAAAATATTTTCAAAATCATCACGCCTTACCGTTTATTTCCATAGGGATATAGACATCAATAAATGCATCATATGATTTGGGGGATACTCAAAAGGATCAAAAGATTCTCTATTGTTGATTTAATTAAGCATAGAAGAAATGTCTTAAAATCAAGCAATTTTAAGCTTTTTTAAGTTTTTTGGGTAGAACAAGAGGCATTGACGAATTGGTTTAGATTCGATAATTGAAGGTATTTTTCATTGGGGGGAAGCATGACGACGCTGCAATCGCTTTTACAGACATATCGTGATGAAGCGCGTACCGAACGAGATAAAGGTACATATTTTGAGCGTTTTGCTCTTGCTTATCTAATATATGATCCTCTTCAGTTTGGGTGTTATGAAAAGGTTCAAACCTTTAAAGATTGGGCTCATGAAAATGGTTGGGATGGTCGGGATACCGGTATTGATCTTGTGGCAAAGCTTCGTGATGAAGAGGGGTTTGCAGCAATCCAATGTAAATTTTATGATGCAGCCTATCGAATTAAAAAAGCAGATATTGATAGTTTTATTTCGGCATCAGGGAAAGCTCCATTCAAGCGGCGTGTTATTATAGATAGTACTGAAAGTGCTTGGAGTGATAACGCTGAAACAATGATACGGGGGCAGGATATTCCTGTTATACGAATTAATCTTTCCGATATGCAACAAAGTCCGGTCTGTTGGGAAATTTTTGCAGCCCAGGGCAAAGTTGTTTTGGAGGATAAAAAGAAGTTGCGTCCACATCAATTGGAAGCATTGCTTGATGTGCGTGCTGGGCTTGCTCAAGCAGATCGGGGGAAGCTTATTATGGCTTGTGGGACTGGTAAGACATTTACCAGTCTTAAAATTGCTGAGGATTTGGCGGGTGAAGGCAAGTTTGTTTTGTTTCTTGTTCCTTCCTTGGCACTGATGTCACAGACGGTCCGTGAATGGACAACGGATGCAGAAATCGGATTGAGATCCTTTGCTGTTTGTTCAGATACACAAGTGGGAAAGCGTCGTAAAAATAGTGATGATGTTGCTGAAATTGATGTGTTTGATCTTGCTTTTCCGGCGACAACCGATGCTGCTAAACTTGCAGAACAGGTGGCGAAGAGTGTTGCAGATAAGATGACCGTGGTGTTTGCAACCTATCAATCTATTCAGGTGATTGCTGATGCTCAGAAAAACTATGGTTTGCCAACATTTGATCTTATCATTTGTGATGAAGCGCACCGTACAACAGGGGCAACGCTGGTGGGCGAGGGTGAATCCAATTTTGTTAAGGTGCATTCTAATGATGTTATTTGCGCCAAGAAACGCCTTTATATGACAGCGACACCACGCATTTTTGGTGATAACGCAAAAAGTCGCGCGAATGAAGTTAATGCTGTTCTTGCTTCTATGGATGATGAAAAGCTTTTTGGTAAAACACTTTTTTATCGGAGTTTTTCATGGGCAGTACAAAATGATCTTTTAACAGATTATAAGGTTATTGTCTTAGCAATGGACGAAAAATTGGTCAGTTCCGCTGTTCAGAAGCGCCTTAGTGATAGCGATTCTGAGCTTATTCTTGATGATGCAACAAAGATTATTGGCTGTTATAAGGCTTTGACAAAACAAAATATGAAGGCTGATGTTGGTACGGATTCATATCCTATGCATCGTGCTTTAGCATTTTGTAAAACTATTAAAAGTTCTGAACTTGTGCGTGATGAGTTTTCTACGGTTGTTAGAGAATATCTTGATTATACGAAAGAGGATACAGAAAATGAGCATTTTCTGAAGTGTGAAATTGAGCATGTTGATGGCACTTTCAATGCAAAGGATCGTGGTGCATTACTTGATTGGCTGAAAGCTGATAGTGGGGATGATATTTGTCGTATTTTAACCAATGCAAGGTGTTTGTCTGAGGGGGTGGATGTTCCGGCTCTTGATGCGATCATGTTTTTAAATCCACGCAAGAGCCAGATTGATGTTGTGCAAGCGGTTGGGCGGGTGATGCGTCGCTCTGAGGGTAAAAAGATGGGATATGTCATTTTGCCAATTGGTATTCCTCCTGATACTCCAGCGGAACAGGCTTTGAACAACAATGATAAATATCGGGTTATCTGGCAAATTTTAAATGCTTTGCGTGCACATGATGATCGTTTTGATGCAACGATTAATAAGGCATCCCTCGGGCAAGATATTAGCAATGTGATTGAGATTATTGGTGTCACACAGAGCACTGAATTAAAGGCTATTACGGCTGTTGTAGACAATCTTCCACTACGCGCACAACCAGCACGATTGGGCATTGGTACAGCGGAGCGTGATGTCCTTTTTACAGATGGACAAGGGGAGCTTGCTTTCCCTGTGGATGAGATTTCGCGTGCCATCATGGCAAAGATTGTCAAAAAGTGTGGGACACGAGATTATTGGGAGGATTGGGCGAGCAATATTGCGGAAATTGCTAAGAATCATATTGCACGCTTAACAGGTATTCTGGCAAAGCCAGATACTAAGGCGCGTCAAGCCTTTGACAGGTTTGTGGCAGAACTGCGTGATGATTTAAATGATGCTGTTACAGAAGCTGATGCGATTGAGATGTTGGCACAGCATATTATCACGCGTCCTGTCTTTCAGGTGTTGTTTGAAGGCTATCAGTTCACACGTGAGAACCCTGTTTCGTGTGCTATGCAGCGTATGCTTGATGTGCTTGATGAGGCAAATCTTGATAAGGAATCCAAAGATCTGGAAAAATTTTACGCAAGTGTAAAATTACGCGCCAGTGGCATTACGGATCCAAAAGCCAAGCAGAGATTAATTGTAGATCTTTACGATAAATTTTTCCGTTATGCTTTTCCACGTACGGTCGAAAAATTAGGGATTGTTTATACGCCCGTTGAGGTGGTGGATTTTATTTTGAACTCTGTCAATGATGTCTTGCAAAATGAATTTGGGCAAACACTTGGCTCATCGGGTATTCACATTATTGATCCCTTTACTGGAACGGGGACTTTTATCACGCGGCTTTTACAATCGGGTTTGATAAAACCAGAGGAGATGAAACACAAATTTTGTCATGAAATCCATGCCAATGAGATCATGCTTTTAGCCTATTATATTGCAGCTATTAATATTGAGACAACCTATCATGGTCTGATGGGGGGAGGTTATGTTCCGTTTGAGGGAATTTGTTTAACCGATACATTCCAGCTTTATGAGCAAGAAAAAGACCTGATCAGTGATTTGTTGGTGGATAACAGCACTCGTCGCTCACGCCAGAAGGAACTGGATATTCGTGTTATTGTTGGCAATCCCCCTTATTCTTCTGGGCAAAAAAATGAAAACGATAATGCGCAGAATATTAGCTATCCTAAATTGGATCGTCGTATCCGTGAAACTTATGCTGCTCAGTCCAAAGCGAATAATGTTAATGGACTTTATGACAGTTATATCCGTGCCATTCGTTGGGCAAGTGATCGCATAAAAGACTGTGGTGTTATTGGTTTTGTGACAAATGCGGGTTTTATCAGTGGATATTCTATGAATGGCTTACGAAAAGAATTGAATGAAGAATTTTCAAGTATTTATGTTTTCAATTTACGAGGTGATATTCGTAAAAATATGATGAGTAAAGGACGTGCTCAAGAAGGGCAAAATATTTTTGGAAGTGGAAGTATGACAGGAATTGCTGTGACACTGTTTGTTAAAAATCCAAATGTTTCTGAGCCTTGTAAAATTTACTATCATGATATTGGGGATAATCTCACGACAAAAGAGAAACTCTCTGAACTTAAGCGATTAGACAGTGTTGACGGTATCAAGCGTGAACACGGTTGGCAGATGATTGCACCAGATGAGCATGGCGATTGGTTAGATCAACGTAATGGTGATTTTGAAAAATTTCTAGCCTTAGGTGATAAGAAGGGCAGTGATAAAAAGCTCTTTGAAAATTTTTCTTGTGGTTTAAAAACCAATCGTGATGCTTGGGCATATAATTCAAGCCGTGAATCTTTAGCAAAAAATATGCGCAATATGATTGCTTTCTATAACAGTGAAGTAGAACATTTTAATAATGCTTATGCGCATTCTGATCGCAAGATGCGTGCAAATGCTGTGAACAATTTTGTCAATACAGATGCTAAAAAGATTAGTTGGAGTAGTAGCCTTAAAGAAGAATTAATAAGGGGAAAGGCTTTTAAATTTAAAGATACGTATATTACTCAGAGCCTTTATCGTCCTTTTACACAACAGTGGCTTTATTATAATCGTGTTTTTAATGAGAGAGTATACCAAATGCCACGTATCTTTCCTTTAGAAAAGGCGGCTGAAAATAAGGTGATACAAGTTACGGGAGTTGGAGCAAGCAGTGGATTTTCTGTTCTGATGAGTAGGGGCTTGCCTAGCTTGGATGCAATGGAGAAAGGCCAATGTTTTCCACGGTATGTTTATGAAGATGCTGTGTCCTTGGGAGCTAAAAAAGGGAATCAGGTTCATTTGTTTGCAAATTTTGCAGAGGAAAGCAAAGAAACTGGTTTAGAGCGGCGTGATGCTCTCACGGATGAAGGATTGGCTTATTTTAAGGCAGCTTATCCTGGTGAAATGATAACAAAGGATGATTTGTTTTATTATGTTTATGGGATTTTGCATTCTGAAGATTATCGTGCTCGTTATGCGCATAATTTATCTAAACAATTGCCGCGTATTCCAACGGTCAAAAGAGTAGAAGATTTTTGGGCTTTTGTTACAGCGGGGCGCAAGCTTGGTGATTTGCATATGAATTATGAAGAGGTTGAACCCTATCCCGTTACCTATAAACAGGGTGATCCAAGAACTTGGGTGATTTCTGATGAGAAGAGTTTCTATCGTGTTGAAGCGATGAAATTTGCTGGTAAGCGTGGTGCTATTGATAAGAGCACAGTGGTTTATAATGCGCATATCACGATACAGAATATTCCTCTTGAAGCTTATGAGTATGTGGTCAATGGCAGGTCTGCTCTTGAATGGGTGATGGAGCGGCAGGTTGTCAAAACGGATAAAGCGAATGGACTTGTTAATGATGCTAATCGCTATGCTGTTGAAACGGTGGGTAATCCAGCTTATCCATTGGAATTGTTTCAACGGGTTATTACGGTAAGTTTAGAAACGATGAAAATTGTGCGTAATCTTCCAAAATTGGAAGTGAGAGAAACTGAAAGGGTTAAATTATCCATCGTGCGGTAAAATAGTCTCGAGTCGTAACAAGCTGGCACTCTCATATACTTTGCTCGTTCGTGGGTTTTGCGATAAGCCCTCGACACTTG
This sequence comes from Bartonella sp. AP30XZML, assembly GCF_042195945.1. Taxonomy (NCBI): domain Bacteria; kingdom Pseudomonadati; phylum Pseudomonadota; class Alphaproteobacteria; order Hyphomicrobiales; family Bartonellaceae; genus Bartonella; species Bartonella sp. AP30XZML. The sequence continues at coordinate 29,729 of NZ_JBHIPJ010000053.1, forward strand.
AGACAGTCCATAAGAGGCGTGCCTTTCTTGTACAGTTTTACGCTGCGCAGGCTCTCTTCCTTTGTGATGTGCAAGTCCTATGTGATGTGCAAGAAAATGGTTTTGATTGATTCAATAGAGAGCAGATTTGAAATGAGAGAATCTGATGATATTGAGAGCTCTCATTCAAGTTGAAGCGTAATAAATTTTCATTATAAATCAATATATTGTATGTGATAAAGCACCTTAGGCAGTGAGGTCGCTAAAATTATGACGCATGAGCTTTAGCGGCAGTGATGAATATTCTCAGGCAGGGTTTTCTTGTCGAGCTTTATGTAAGTAAACCATATAAATGGGGAAGCTGAGTGGAACTTGTCCAGAGAAAGTGAACTGTTTACAAATCGTTGCTGATAGGAATCATCGTCCTTTGAGATGTTGAGAGGACATGACAATTCTCATGAAATCTGTCCTTTGAGGTGTTCTGATATTGAAGTGAGCAGGGAGAACGCGTTAGACAAGAAGCTGAGTTATTATTGTTTACAGATCAATAGAGTTTAAAAATTTTCGTTCTTTTTTGGGGAGGAAACCCGACAAAAAGTGATCTTAGAGAGCGAAATGATTTCAAAAAAGATTGCGATAAAAAATGTAGGGTATTTGTCGCGGTGTGCGTTTTGAGCTTATTCCTATCTGTGATCTAAAATGCTCTTATGAAGATGCTTTGTAGAATGAAGAAGTAGTTACTAATATATTGATTTATAATGATAGTTTAATGTTCTCTCTGTTAAATGAGAAATCTAAGTATTATAAATTTTCTTATTTTAAATCTATTAAAATTACTTCTTTGCATGTCATATGAGGTTGGTATGTGCGTGTTTAAGAAAGGCGTAAAGCATTTCTCTTACCAATCATCCCAAGTGGCGTAAGAGCTATCGTAATACTTGGGGGTGGCAAAATATAGGGTGGGGCGGTTTGCATTTTTTATGAAGGGTAAGACAGTGGTGTAAATAGATTTTTATGACAAGTTTGATCTTATAGCTATCTGGGAAGATTTATTTACAAGAGCTGTCTTCTATATTGGGGATGGCATTAGATAGATCACGTGTTGTGAGATATGTTTGGGATGTAAGAGATGTTTTGGGTGAACGTGCGAGACAGTGACACGTGTATCGGGGCGTTGTGCTTTGTATGGGGGGAAGTTCTGGCGGGCTTTTATGGCGGTAATTCGTGTGGAAAGGTATGGAGAGAAGGGTAAAGCAGTCAGAGGGTAGCAAGGTTTAAAGTCATAAGAATAAAGATCAGGGAGAAAGGTCAGAAGGCGGTTCTGATATAGACTTGCAGTGTTTTAATATATTGGAATATGAGAATACGGGCTTGCTTGATCTGTTGTATTGTGCTTTCAGCTTTGCTCTTCTTCACAGGATAAGCAATGAAATGGATATCAGGCATGAGATATTTAAGTTCACGCATCGAGCGCCATATGTGGTAATCATGGGTGACGATATAAAGGGTTTTATAGTGATGCTTTTCGATCCAAGCAGCGCTTTCTTCGGCGTTTCCTCTGGTGTTAATCGCTTGATGCCCAATGTCAATACAACAGGAGATAAGCTGTGGGTTAATATGCATGTTATGCATGAAACTCTTCAGGTTTGTTGAGGTATTTACGCCACTGATGAGGAGTCGTGAACCAAGCCCCTTTTGTAAGAGATGAAGTCCTGTCTCTATTCGGTGTTCTCCACCTGTAAGCACAATGATAGCATCGGCTTTGGGAAGAGGCGTTGGGGGGACAAGTCGTTCGGTTTTTTCAGAAAAAATAATAAAACCACCCCAAAAAATGAAAACAATGACTACAAGAGTCAGTGTTGTGGGTGGAAAATAGCGAAATAAGCAGCGGGGAGACCAACTATAGTGGGGACGTTTTGGAATAGAGCGGTCTAAATTTTTTTGCATCAATGAGTTGGGGCTGTTGTAAGTCATAAAATTAAAATAAACCGTTTTCACATTGATCGATTTTTTTCAGTTGCGCTAAAATAGTCATGCGGTTGGTAAGGGTGGTGAGAAAAGAAACAAAAATAATAAGCAGAGTGATTTTGCCATAAGGAATGGAACTTATGGAAATATGTCCTAATAAAGCCGTTATTTGGCTGGCTTCTGCTCTTCCTAGGTTATAATTCGTCCAGAGACAAAAGGCTGAAAACAGAAAGATGCTTGTGAGACCACCATATAAAGCACCACGCAGCGCAGTTTTAAAAAAATGCCAGTCAAATTGGCGAGCAATGAAAAGAGTTTCAGTACCAAGGAAATATAAGACATTGATAATATGTGTATTTTCTGCCAATGCATTGCGGGTGGCAAAAATGATGGTGAGGATAAGAGAGCCTAAAACCAATGCTAAAATTGAAAAACCAATGAAAACAGTGGTGTGTGCCATGGTCGCAAAACGATGAACCCAAACACGGTGATCATCAAATTGACCTCCTGGAATTTGGGTTTTAATGGCGTGATTAATGGCTGCAAAATTGATTTTTTCATTTCTCTTCAGGGTCACAATGATGAGGCGGGGAAGGGGTAGTTCATTGACATTGAAGCCTGTTCCAAGCCATGGCTCCAGTAACTTTTCAGTGGCTTTTTGGTCAACAATTTTTGCATCTTGTACACCAGAAAAGGTTTTAACCAATTCTACGGCATCACGGAGTGCTTTGTTGATATCAACATTGTCAATGGGGCGTATCTGTATTGTTGCTTCATAGCTAATCTGATTACTCCAATTTTCGGCGGCACGTTGGACCAAATCAACTCCGATTAAGGTGAGGCTTGAAAGAAATGTCATAATAGCAATCACGGCAACCAATGCTTTTCCAGAAATATTACCACTGGGAATAATCGCTGTTGTATTTTTTTTATTGCTGGTAAAAACGGAGAAAAATTTATTCATGAATCGTCATCCGTCCGTTATGGAGAAGCATACGCCGTGCTGCAACTTGTTCCATTAAGGCAATATCATGGGTGGCAATGATAACAGCCGTTCCAAAACGGTTTAATTCAATAAACAAACGCAGGAGGCGTTTTGCCAAGGGCGGATCGACATTTCCGGTGGGTTCATCGGCAAGTAGAATTTCAGGTTGATCAATGAGTGCGCGTGCAATGGCTACCCTTTGTTTTTCCCCACCGGAAAGAACCGGTGGTAAAACATGAATATGATCTCCAAGACCTACCCAACAGAGAAGATCTTCCACTTCACTGCGATAGGTTGCTTCTTCTTGTCCTTTAATGCGTAAAGGTAAGGAAACATTTTCATAAGTGGTCATGTGGTCGAGTAAACGAAAATCTTGAAAAACCACCCCGATACGTTGTCGCAGCGCAGGGAGCTCTTGTCGTTTGAGTAATGCTGTGTCTGTTCCAAAGAGATCAATATGACCGCGGGTGGGTTTGAGTGCTAAAAACATAAGACGCATCAGCGACGTTTTCCCTGCTCCAGAGGCACCTGTGAGAAATTGAAATGATCCAGGAGGAATATGAAAGCTAATATCACGAAGGACCTCAGGGCCCATTCCATAGCGTAGGCCGACATTTTCAAAATGAATCACTTTTTATTATTACTCCTGATTTTATATTGCATCATTTATTCTAATAACTCTTACTTTCATTGCTTTAGATTTTTGTTGTAAGCTTGTTTATTTTAGATTTCATGGTTTTCAATATTTTTTATACACCCTCGTTATAGATAAATATTTTTGCTCAAGAATATTATCACTTATACTTTCTTTTTTTAGCCTTATTTATGATTTTAGCAGGAATTTCAAAGGGATTCTAGCATAAACATCAGAACTATTTTTCCTTCTTACTCAGAGGCTTTTTTTGCATTGAGTGGACATTAGGTGATTTTAAAAAGCTATGTTGCTCTTTTTATCTTACTTTCTTATTCTTGTTCGTATCCCAATCCTGAGGTTTTTGCTTAAATTATTTCTTACCTCTCATGAAGAAAAGCGTTTGTTGTTAGAATGATTGAGCTTTTCATGAATTGTTTTGTTTTTTATTCTCCTCGGTGGTTTTCGTAATAATGCTGAGATAATTTTAGCAAAAAAAAACAAAAACCACCGTATGTTATATTTCTTCGTGGGTTCTTTAATTTTGTCGGTTAGCAATCAGATCTTCAACAACTTGTGGTTCGGCAAGAGTTGAGATATCTCCGAGAGTATCAAAATCGTTTTCGGCGATTTTTCGTAAAATACGTCTCATAATTTTTCCTGATCGCGTTTTGGGAAGCTGTGGGGAAAATTGAATTTTATCCAATATGGCAATAGAACCTATTTCTTGTCTTACATGTTTAATAAGCTCTTTTTGTAACTCTTCACTCGGCGCTGTCCCTTCCATTAAGGTGATAAAACTATAAATTCCTTGTCCTTTAATGGGATGCGGGTAACCCACAATAGCTGCTTCTGATACAGCGGGATGAGAAACAAGGGCTGATTCAATTTCAGCAGTTCCTAACCTGTGTCCCGAGACATTGAGAATGTCATCAACCCGCCCTGTAATCCAGTAATAGCCGTCACTATCGCGCCTACAACCATCGCCTGTAAAATATCTTCCTTTATAGGAGGAAAAATAAGTTTGAATAAAGCGCTCATGATCTTTATAAAGCGTGCGCATTTGTCCTGGCCATGAATCACTGATACAAAGATTGCCTTCTGCTTCACCTTCTAAAATATTGCCTTGGGCATCAACAATTTGGGGTTGAACACCAAAAAAAGGACGTGTGGCTGATCCTGCTTTGAGGGGGGTTGCACCAGGCAAGGGCGTGATCATATGCCCTCCTGTTTCCGTTTGCCACCATGTATCGAGAATCGGACAACGGTCATTTCCAATTATATGATAAAACCATTCCCATGCTTCTGGGTTAATCGGTTCGCCTACCGTGCCTAAAAGACGCAACGACGTTCTGTCTGAGTGTTCAACAAACGAATTTCCTGCTCCCATTAAGGCGCGGATAGCTGTTGGTGCGGTATAGAGTGTATTGACTTGATGCTTGTCGACAATTTGCCAAAATCTTCCTTTGTCAGGAAAGGTTGGTGTGCCTTCAAACATTAAAGTGGTCGCACCATTGCATAAAGGTCCATAAACCAAGTAAGAATGACCGGTAATCCAACCAATATCAGCTGTACACCAGTAAACTTCATCGGGGTGGTAATCAAAAACGTATTGATGTGTCATCGCGGCAAAAACAAGATAGCCTGCTGTGGTATGCAAAACACCTTTGGGTTTGCCGGTTGAGCCTGAAGTATAAAGAATAAAAAGCGGATCTTCAGCGTTCATTGGTTCTGGTGGACAAGCTGTTTTGGCATGAGCTATCTCTTCGTGGTACCAAAAATCACGTCCCTCTATCCATTGAATGGGTCCACAAGTCCGCCGTATAACCATGACTTGGTCCACATGCACGTTTTGGCGCGCTGCTATCTCAATAGCATGGTCAACGTTGTCTTTTAAGTTAATCCGTTTGCCGCCACGCAAGCCGTGATCAGCGGTAATCATAAAGGTTGATTCACAGTCAACAAGGCGTCCTGCTATTGCTTCAGCAGAAAAGCCTGCAAAAATAACCGAATGAATGGCTCCAATGCGAGCACAAGCAAGCATAGCATAGGCTGCTTCGGGAATCATAGGAAGATAAATGGTTACTTTATCGCCTTTCTTAATGCCACGACTTTTCAAAAGATTGGCAAAACGACAAACATGTTCATAAAGCTCGTTATAGGTTATTTTTTTATCATGATAAGGATTATCTCCTTCCCAAATGAGCGCGATTTTGTCTCCATGGGTTTTCAGGTGGCGATCAATGCAATTATAGGTAACATTTGTTATCCCATCTTCGTACCATTGAATGGAGACATCTCCGTTAAAAGAAGTGTTTTTTACTTTTGTAAAAGGTTTAAACCATTCAATGCGTTGACCGTGTTTTGCCCAGAAGCTTTCTGGATCATTGATGCTTTCTCGATACCATTGTTGATAAGTTTCTTCATCAAGTAAAGTATTTTTTTTGATCTCTTCTGATATTGGATAAATTTTTTCAGTCATGTTTCCCTCTTTTTATTTTTTAGAAAAATCAGCCATTGTATTTTTATATTTTGGCAGAGTTATTCCAAAAGCTTTTCATTGTGAGGTTAGACTAAATGACAAAGATTAGAATAGTCAATTTTTAAATCTGATGTGATGATATTAAAGAAGGTATTCTATGTTTTTAGGATACTCAAATATAGCAAAACCTATTGCGGTATAGAGCTTTTTATAAAAACACTAAGACATTTTAAAAATGTCTATTATAAAATATTTCTCAGAATTTGATATAAACCAATATATTTAAATAAAAGACTAACAAGAAAGAATATTGAGCTTATTAATAATGATTTTTTTAGAGAATCTTTCCAACTATAAGAAATAAAATTATAATAAAAAAGATATATTAAACCAAAAAAAAATGTTGCTATAAGCGTTTCAATAATTTTAGAGATAAGATCTGTCATCACGCAATCCAAATTATAATATAAATTATAAATTATAAATTATAAATATCTCTGAAGTCCGTCTCAATAATAATTGTAGATAATATAATTTAGATATTTTTCGAAAAAAATTACAAATTATTAACTTCAGAGATATCTTTATAGTTGCTCTCTAAAAATTAGAACCAACACTCATGAACTTTCTGTACGAACCCTAAACCAAAACCTCCGAAGAAACCAGTCGTGGCACCAGTAAGTCCACCCATAAGTACACCTGGACCAGTTGCAGCTCCCAATGCTGCTCCGGTTATCCCTCCTGCAACTGCATAGTCAAAACCTTGTGCATTCATGTGAGAAAGAAAAGCATTAGGACTGCATGCATTTCCATGAAAAGGTCTTGAATTGTGCGAATGACCAAAAGAAGGCTTTGTCGCCATATGACCGAATGTGTTGAATGAACCAAACATATTAATTCTCCTTAATTATCTACATTAAAAGTAGTATCACAATGATACATTTCAAATTGGTATCACGTATTTTTAGAGAAATATCAAAGATAAACTTTAAAAATAACAATAAAAATACTGTATAAATAATAACTATATTATGTATATATGAAATTTTTTCTTAAAAATATAATAAGATTATTTTCAATATTTTAAAATATAAGAAATTACACCATATTTTTTCTTAATTAAAGTTTAAATTTAGAAAAATTGCGTATATGAAAAGTTGAAGTTTTTCTCTTTGTTTACGAGAACGATAAAGAAATATCGTTATTGGGATCTATCTCATTGCCATTGTTTTGCCTGCATGTATTATGCGCATATGCTTGGGATTTGTTCTTTTATGTTTCAGGCGAATATTGATCGTATGTTACGCTTTGTAGAGCATAGAAAGCCTTTATGCTATCGTTGGACTTTATAGATTGCTATTCATGTTGTTTAGCGCGGTTCTTGGTGCTCTATTGAGCATTTAAGATGTTTATTTTGCTCAAGTGGCTTACATGAAAGAGTTTTGTTACTGTATTATGCAGCCATAAGCCTCTTTTTGCCTGCTTTACGCCATTTGCATGTGGGGAAATTGTTTACGCGTGTTAGAGAAGTTTAAGAGAATTCATGATTTTTAATGGAAATCATTGCGATAATCGTATTGAATATTCTTTTGCAATTATTTATTTCGCGATAGTTTTTTCATTCATGCGCAACGCCTCTCTTATCATTTTGCCTTTATATAAGGATTTATTTTTTACGTTGCTTTTGCTGGAGAGGCGGTCAGAGGGGAGGTGAAGTAGAACCAATGTGCGAGAATATGAGAGCCAAATTGCAATGCTATCTTAAATCTATTGTACGTGTTGAGGATGTGCCGGTGAGAATTTTGAGAAGACCAGCTTTTTTGCTTATTTTGCTAACAGGATGAAAGAGGGACTGAAATCTTTTTTGCTAGAATTGCTCTTTTATTGATATTGAAGGAAATATTTTTTCTCATTTCTGCTGTTTTTGGCTTGTTCGTAGAATCTTCAATGGGAATTTATATAAGGGGGAATGAATTTATATGAGGGGAAATTGCTTTACACAGGGCGTTTTCCAAATAAAGCAGAGCCAATGCGAAGGACGTTAGAGCCAAACTGTAGAGCGGTTTTGAAGTCACTGGACATACCCATGGAAAGCTTTGAAAGACCTGCTTGTTTTGTTAATTTTGCTAAGAGCGCGAAATAGGGTCCGGGGTTTTCATCGACAGGGGGGATGCCCATAAGACCGATGATATTAAGTCCATAGTTGTTTTTGCATTGGTTGACAAAAGATGTCGCTTCTTGCGGTGAGATACCACTTTTTTGCGGTTCTAATCCAATATTGACCTGAACATAGCAAGGAAGATGCCTTTTTTGTTTTTCCATTTCTTCGGATAAAATTTTGGCTATTTTTTCACGGTCAACCGTTTGGATGACATCAAAAAGTTTTACCGCCTCTGCCGTTTTATTTGATTGTAGGGGACCGATGAGATGGAGTTTAATATTTTCAAATTGTCGACGTAACTCGAGCCATTTTTGTGCCGCTTCTTGTACGCGGTTTTCTGCAAACAAAGATTGTCCTGCTTGCAAAAAGGGACGTATATCAGCGGCAGAAACAGTTTTTGAAACAGCGATAAGTTCAATTTCTTCTACAGGGCGTTGTAACTCTTGGCATATTGCTGCAATGTCTTTTTGAAGGTTTTGCCATGCTTCAATGGAAGGGGCATCGAGGGGCGTTTGTGTATTCATATTTTTGTGCTTTACCTTTTTTGTTCAAGAGTTGGTCGTTTTTTTAAAGTTTTATAAAATACTAGGGAAATATTTCACGAAAATGTTGACGATGAGGTTAATCCATGGTCAAGCATAATAAAACAAGTTTTTGGTTCTGTTTTATTAAAAGAGTATAATGGGAATGACAATTGGACATTATAATATAGGCGAACGCTATAATCCACGTGTGAGAGAAAAAAAATGGCAAGAAATTTGGGATGAAAAGAAAATTTTTCAGACTCTTCAAGAAGATGCTCGTGAAAAATATTATGTTTTAGAAATGTTTCCTTATCCTTCTGGCCGTATTCACATGGGGCATGTGCGCAATTATGCCATGGGGGATGTGGTTGCACGCTATAAACGCGCAAAGGGATTTAATGTGCTTCATCCCATGGGGTGGGATGCTTTTGGTATGCCGGCTGAAAATGCTGCTCTGCAAAGTAAAGTGCATCCTAAAACTTGGACCTATCAAAATATTGCGGTAATGCGCGGGCAATTAAAACAATTAGGACTCTCATTAGATTGGGCGCGTGAATTTGCAACTTGTGATGTGGAATATTACCACCGCCAACAAATGTTGTTCCTTGATTTCTATCAAAAGGGGTTGGTAGCACGTAAAGTGGCTAAGGTGAATTGGGACCCTGTTGATCATACTGTTTTGGCCAATGAACAGGTTGTTGATGGGCGGGGATGGCGTTCTGGTGCGTTGGTGGAACAACGTGAGTTGACGCAGTGGTTTTTCAAAATTAGCGACTTTAGTGAAGATCTCTTGGCAGGGCTTGAAGAGCTGAACCAATGGCCGGAAAAAGTTCGCACCATGCAAAAAAACTGGATTGGAAAATCACAAGGTTTGCTGATTCGTTGGGCTTTAAAGTCGGCGGGTGATGCTGATGATGTTTGTGAGAAATTTGATGAGGTTGTTTGTTATTCAACGCGTCCTGATACACTGTTTGGTGCCTCCTTTTTGGCTTTGTCTGTTGATCATCCTATTGCACAAGCTTTGGCAAAAAAAGACAAAGCGTTGAGTGCTTTTATTGAAAATTGTCGGTGTGGTGGAACGACAACGGCAGCACTTGAAACAGCTGAAAAACAAGGGTTTCTCACGCCCCTTTTGGCTGTTCATCCTTTCGATTCAACAGTACATATTCCCGTTTATATCGCGAATTTTGTGCTTATGGACTATGGAACAGGGGTTGTTTTTGGTTGTCCAGCTCATGATCAGAGAGATTTCGATTTTGCGCGTAAATATGATCTTCCAATAAAACCGGTGGTTTTACCAAAAGGAGAGGAAGCAGAAGATTTTGTTATTACTGAAACACCTTATACGGGTGATGGGGTGATGATCAATTCCAGTTTTTTGGATGGTTTAACACCCCAACAAGCTTTTGAAGAAGCTGCTAAAAAGCTTGAAAAACAAATGCTCAATGGGCAACCGCAAGGGAAGAAAACAGTGCAATTTCGTTTGCGTGATTGGGGGATTTCACGTCAACGTTATTGGGGGTGCCCCATTCCGATGATCCATTGTACAACTTGTGGGGTTGTCCCTGTTCCACGTGCTAATTTACCGGTTGTGTTGCCTGATGATGTTACTTTTGATCAACCAGGAAATCCTCTTGCACGGCATGAAACATGGCAAAATGTTACTTGTCCTTCCTGTGGTCAACCGGCCAAACGCGAAACCGATACCATGGACACATTTGTTGACTCTTCTTGGTATTATGCACGCTTTACGGCTCCTTTTGCGCAGGAACCTGTTGATAAACAAGCAACAGCTGAATGGTTGCCTGTGCAACAATATATTGGTGGAATTGAGCACGCGATTTTGCATCTTCTTTATGCGCGCTTTTTTATGCGTGCTATGAAATTGGTCGGTCATGTGACGGTAGATGAGCCTTTTAAGGGGCTTTTTACCCAAGGGATGGTGGTGCATGAAACCTATCGAGATGATCAAGGGTGGGTTTCTCCAGCGGATATTTCCATTGTTGAAAAAGATGGAAAGCGGTGTGCTTATAAATTAACCGATCAAAGTGAAGTGACAATTGGTTCGATTGAGAAAATGTCAAAATCAAAAAAGAATGTCGTTGATCCTGATGATATTATCGCATCCTATGGCGCTGATACTGTGCGCTGGTTTGTGTTGTCAGATTCTCCCCCCGAGCGGGATGTCATTTGGACAGAATCTGGTGTTGAAGGTGCACATCGCTTTGTACAGCGTGTTTGGCGCCATGTAGCTGTGAGTGCTTCTATTTTAAAGGATGTGGCGCCTTGTGCAGGGCATCAGGGAGCAGCTTTGGAACTCTCAAAGGTTGCACATCGCACGCTTTGCGCTGTAGAAGATGATTTGGAAAAATTCGCTTTTAATCGGGCTATTGCACGCCTTTATGAATTCTTGAATATTATGGCGCCGTTGTTAAATAGGATAGAAAGTGTTGACGATGAAATGAAAGCTTCTTTACGTCAAGCCATGGATTTTTTTCTTGCTATGATTGCACCAATGATGCCCCATTTAGCAGAAGAATGTCATGCTGCTTTAGGGGGGAAAAAATTAATATCTGCGCTTGCTTGGCCTGTTTATGATCCCACGTTAACTGTTGAAGAATGCTATACTTTGCCGGTACAAATTAATGGTAAAAAACGTGGTGAGGTAACTATTGCTGCAACTGCCGATGAGGCGATGATTAAAGAAGCAGTTTTGGTTTTAGACTTTGTAAAGGCGCAGCTGCTTGAAAAGCCTATGAAAAAAATCATTGTTGTTCCAAAAAGGATTGTGAATGTCGTTCTTTAAAAGTTTTCTGCTTGTTGTTTTAGCTTGTGTCTTTACACTGTTGTGTGGATGCAAAGTTGAACCGCTTTACCGTCAAGAGTTGCAGAGTGCAATGACAATGAATTCTGCTTCTGGGCACTCTTCTGAACAATTTTCTTTGGGGTTAGCGCAAAAGCTTGCTTCTATTGTTGTGGAAGAACCTTCGGATCGTTTTGGTCAAATGGTGCGCAATCATCTGCTGTTTCTTTTGTATGGAAATGGTGGTAAACCTTCTCTACCTGCTTATCGATTAGCATTGCAGATATCCGTCTTTACAAGAGAATCGATGCAGATAGAGGTTGATTTCGAGAAAAAGAGAAAGGGACGACCTTCTGTTGGAACTGTTATGAGCAGAGCTTCTTACACTTTGCAGGATATGAAAAATACTCTTGTTGCAAAAGGAACAGCAATGATGAATGCATCTTTTGAGCGACTTCGTCAAGAATATGCAACGCTGCAAGCAGAAGAAGATGCAAAAAAACGTGTTGCGGAAGAGTTGGCTGAACAGATCCTTTTATTCCTTTCAAAAGATCTTTACAATAAAAATTCTAGATATTAAGCAATATTTTGACCTGTTTTTTTCCAGTCGTCGAGGAATATTTGCAACCCTTTGTCGGTGAGAGGGTGTTTGACCAGTGCTTTTAAGATTGCTGGTGGAACTGTTGCAATGTCAGCACCACTGAGTGCTGCTTCTTTGACATGATTAACGGTGCGGATTGAAGCGGCCAAGATTTGTGTTTTAAAGTTATAGTTATCATAAATTGTGCGAATTTCATGAAGCAGTTCACTTCCATCATTTCCACAATCATCAAGTCTACCAATAAAAGGTGAAACGAATGTTGCACCTGCTTTGGCGGCTAATAAGGCTTGATTGGCAGAAAAACAAAGTGTGAGATTTGTTTTTAGTCCTTCTTTTGTGAGGGCTTTACAGGCTTTTAATCCATCGAGTGTTAAAGGAAGCTTGATACAAATATTGTCGGCAACCTTTGCTAAAACAGCTGCTTCTTTCATGATGCTTTCAAATTCTGTTGCTGCAACTTCAGCAGAAACAGGTCCGCTAACGAGAGCACAAATTTCTTTTGTAACATCAAGAATATTGCGTCCTGATTTTAGGATAAGAGAGGGATTGGTGGTAACACCATCAACAAGGCTTAAATTCTGTAACTCTTGAATTTCTTCGATATTGGCGCTATCCACAAAAAACTTCATATCTAACCTCTTCTTTTTAGCGTTTATCTTATTTTTTGTTATGCGCTATTGTTGACTGTAAAAGCAAGAGAAAGAATTAATATCTGTGTAAAGAACAAGAATGCTATGGTGTTAATCATGTACCCGTTTTCGGTAAAGAAATATGATTTATCGTTTCCACACCCATTTCATAGTGTTACTCGTGATAAGGCATAGAATTCATTGCGTATCAACATTTTTGCGTATTGGCATCTTTGCGTAGCGGTGTTTTTATATTTATGGAAATAAGCTAGCATTATCAAACACTTTGCTCATTTCCTATTTGCGATTGCTCTTGATATTTGAGAGAGCATCATAAGATACCTCCCTTTTTCAGGGGGGGACATTTAACCTCATTTTTGATAGAAGCGAATGGATTTATTTTATCGTAAAACACCATTGAAGAAGGCATGTAAATTTTACACATGAAGTGTTTTTTTATGGTCAATACATTGATTTATTCTGTGTTACCCATTCTTCAACAATACGCTTTTGTGCTACTTGTATTGTTGCTTGATTCTCAATCAAGCTGAAAGATGTACGCATGTGTTTCCACGTTTTGGCACAAAGCCAAGGTGAATATTGTAACGGTTCCATTTGCGATATTATTCTCCCTGTAATTAAAATCATGGGAGACTCTCTCATTAATAAGGATTTACAAATGTTCCTCGATGGGGTTGAAATGAGAAAAATTCATCGTATTGAGGGTTTTATTACAATAGGTAAAATGATGATTGTATCTTTATAAATCAGTTTGTTGAAGATAAATTGAGATATGAGGCGGTAAAAAATAAACGTGTGTGTTGGGAAGAAGTTACACTATGGGATAGCTTTGTTGAAGAGCGCACTTACAATATCATGTTGAATGCTTATAGTGATGAGCTTTATTTGCACAGAAGAATGGCGCTGTTTTTTTGCTATAGAGTTTTTTATTATAGACGATGAGATTGGTTCTTTTATTGGCACTTTGGTGATGAAATGAGTATTAAAAAGAATTTTTGTGAGAAAAATGTTGTGATAGGGGGGAGAGATTGAATCCTGCAATGAATTTTATAAGAGTGTTTAAAGATAAGGTGTAGACCTGTTGGTGCTCAAGAGGTCGTAGATTGGTTTAAAAGATGCATTCAAACGTGATAGAGGAAGAGATTGTATCTGTATTGGTTCCTCTTCCTGTTGCTCACGCTTATAGTTATAAAGTTCCCTCTTCTATGGAGGTGAACGTTGGTTCCTTTGTTCGGGTTCCGGTGATGGGGCGTGAGCTTTGCGGTTTTGTTGTGGATGTTGGAGAGAAGACAGCAGATGGGCAAAGGTCTGGTTTGGTGGCGCGTGAAAAATTACGCTCTCTGCTTCATGTTTTTGATTGCCCCCCATTAAAGGCAGAAATGATCACATTTTTGCGTTTTGTTAGTCGCTATACAATGGCGCCTTTTGGTCTTGTTGCACGATTGGTTTTGTCTGTACCAGCTGCTTTAGAGCCGGAAGCGCAGATGCTGGGTTTGCGATATTGTGGTGGAAATGTAGAACGTCTCACACCAGCGCGGTCACGGGTTTTGGAATTGGTGCGCAGTGAGAAGATATGGACACGTTCTGGTCTGGCACATGCGGCTGGAACTTCGGTTTCTGTTGTTGAAGGTTTAAAAGCGCTAGGAATTTTTGAAGATGTTAAGATTCCTGCTCCTGATCTTGTGGGCATGCCTGATCCTGATTTTTGTCCCCCTCAGTTGCAGGGAGCGCAAAATGAAGCAGCAACAATGTTGCGGGAAGGTGTTTTATCTTCTCAGTTTCAAGTTTTTTTGCTTGATGGTGTTACGGGATCAGGAAAGACAGAGGTTTATTTTGAAGCGGTCGCTCAAGCCTTCAAAGGGGGCAAGCAGGTTTTAATTTTATTGCCGGAAATTGCTTTAACACAGCAGTTTTTAGATCGTTTTTATGCACGCTTTGGAGCTGCGGCAGCAGAATGGCATTCTGATTTGACGCCACGTCGTAGAGAACGCGTTTGGCGGCAAGTTGCAGAAGGGCGGGTGCGTGTCGTTGCGGGGGCTCGTTCAGCGCTTTTTCTTCCCTTTCATGAGCTTGGCTTGATTGTTGTCGATGAAGAACATGATAGCGCTTATAAACAAGAAGAGCGCATTTTTTACCATGCGCGTGATATGGCTGTTGCACGGGGCTCTTTTGAGCGTTTTCCTGTTATCTTATCTTCAGCAACACCGTCGATTGAAAGCCAAGCCAATGTTTTAAGAGGGCGTTATCAAAAGGTACATTTACCTTCCCGTTTTAAAGAAGTAGCACTTCCACAGTTGCGGGTGGTTGATATGCGCCAAGGAGGGGTGCAAAAGGGGCGCTTTATTTCCTTTGCTCTTGAAAGGGCTTTAAAACAAACGCTTGATAAGGGCGAACAAGCTCTTCTTTTTCTTAATCGTCGTGGTTATGCACCTTTAACTTTATGCCGAATTTGCGGACATCGTTTTCATTGTACTGATTGTTCAAGTTGGTTGGTAGAACATCGTGCGCAAGGGCAACTGAAATGTCATCATTGTGGATATCATGAACCACTTCCTCAAGCCTGTCCTGAATGCGGGACATTAGATCATCTCGTAGCTTGTGGACCGGGTGTGGAAAGAATTGCAGAAGAAACACAAATGCTTTTTCCTCAAGCGCGATCATTGATCCTTTCAACGGATCTCAAAGGAGGGATTGGGCAGTTGCGAAGCGAATTACAAGCCATTGCCAATGGCGATGTGGACATTATTATTGGAACACAGTTGGTCGCTAAAGGACATCATTTTCCCAAGCTCTCTCTGGTTGGTGTTATTGATGCTGATCTTGGTCTTGCCAATGGCGATTTACGCGCAAGTGAACGTACCTATCAGCTGCTTTCTCAAGTTACCGGAAGAGCAGGGCGTGTGGGATTGAAAAGTTTAGGATTATTGCAAACTTATCAACCAGATCATCCGGTCATCAAAGCCTTACTTGCATGCCAGCCAGAAGATTTTTACACACGTGAGATTGCAGCACGTCAGCATTATCATTTGCCCCCCTATGGGCGGCTTGCCTCTTTGATTGTTTCTGCACAACAGCGCCAAGCAGCAGAACATTATGCGCGCGCATTGCGTCAGGCAGCGCCACGGGAAAAAAATATCTCGGTTATGGGACCAGCAGAAGCGCCTTTGGCTTTGGTTCGGGGGCGTTATCGTTTTCGGCTTTTGTTGCAGGGACAGCGTTCTTTTGATATACAAGGGTTTATACATGCAATGCTTAGCGGTACACCCAAAATGCCCAGTTCCGTTCGGGTTCAAATTGATATTGATCCGCAAAGTTTTTTCTAAAACCAGTATCGCATAAAGTAAAGATCTCTTTGCTTAAGGTGCTTTACTTGAACTCTTAGTATTATTCAGAATAAGCATCCAGGCAGCAAAATATGATATATGTACATTGCATTAAGTAGAGCCACGGGAAAAAATATCTTTGTGATAGAACTAGCAGAAGCGCCTCTCTTCTTCGAGGGCGCTATCATTTCGGCTTTTACTCCTTTTTTGTGTTAGGGACAGTATTCTTTTGATAGGCGGATTCTTTTTATAAGGGCTGAAAATGCTTAGCTGTACACCAAAAGTATCCAATTCTATTCGGGTTCAAATTAATATTGATCTATACTTCTTCTAAAATCAGTGCAATATAGTGCCATATAAAGTGAAGCTACGCGGGCTTAATGAAGGGCGTGATTTTGATAAAAAAATTTGAAAAGAGAGAATTTGTCGATATTTGAAGCTTATCCGGTATGAAAAATGATATATTATCATTATAAATCAATGTTTTGTATATTTAAATAGTGTGCTTACAAGAAAATATTACTTGGTGAAATTTTTTAAAAGGAGTGGGTATTTGAAGAAAAAAGATCAATGTTTTCTTTAATTTTTAGGAGGATATTCATTGTTTTTTTCTTTCTTATCAGTTTGAAATAATAGACTTTTTCAATCGCAGCTGCATCTCATTAAAGGTCTTGTGGTGATAAAGGGAGTGTTTTTTAGAGAAGAAGTGTTTTATTATGGTGGCAAGGGCATTTGAAGAAAAATCAAAGAGAGTGAAAAAATCGCTCAGAGAATGTCAAAAAGAGGCATAAAAAAACTGTGATGCCATCCTGTATATCTAAAAAAAATGCTTTTCAAAAATATTTTGAATATTTTATTAAAATTTTTAAAAAGCAGCGATTTGTGGTGTTGCGAGTCGGCTATGTCTATGCTAGAAACCAAGTGATTTTTGTTCTAGGTTTTAAGAAAAAGATTCTTAAGATTGAGAATGTCTGTTTCATTTCATCTGATAACTATCAGAGAGTCGCTCAAGGGAAAGAGGCGGTATTTCGTGTCGGATTCATTTTCTCTCATACCGCTGCCGTTGGTAGATCAACGCTATGCGCAAGCGCTTTTTGATTGCGTTCAAGAAGCTGGAAACGTTGAAAAGGTTGAAAAGGCAGTAGAGGATCTTTTGCTTGTTTTGGAGCATAAGGATTTAAAACGCTTTGTGCTTAGTCCATTCTTTTCAGTTAAAGAGCAAATTAAGGTGATGCAATCTGTTTGTGCAAACATCAAATTTGCTGATAAAAACGCAGGGCAGGTCATTGGTAATTTTTTACGCGTTATTGCAACAAACCGTAGGCTTAGTGCCGTATTTGGTATTTTACGTGCTTTCCAGCATTGTGTTGCACGCGCTCGTAGGCAGGTTACTGCGCAAATTGTTTCTGCGCGCCCCTTAAGTTCTCAACAAAGACAAGAGTTGTGTGAGGCTTTGGAAGGTGTTGTTGGAGGAAAAGTCTTGCTGCACATCATTGTGGATCCAACAATTCTTGGTGGATTAATCGTTCGTGTGGGGTCGTCTCAAATTGATACGTCTCTTCTCACAAAATTGTCTTCACTTAAGCTTGCATTGAAAAAAGAGGTCAGCTGATGGATATTAGACCATCTGAAATTTCAAAAATTCTAAAAGAGCAAATCAAAAACTTTGACCAAAAGGCTGAGGTTTCAGAAATTGGTTGGGTTCTCTCTGTAGGGGATGGTATTGCTCGCGTTTATGGTTTGGATAATGTCCAAGCAGGGGAAATGGTCGCTTTTCCAAACGGTGTGCGTGGTATGGCACTCAATTTGGAAGTTGATAATGTTGGTGTGGTCATTTTTGGCTCAGATCGTGATATTCGTGAAGGTGATTGTGTAAAGCGGTTAGGCGCTATCGTCGATGTTCCTGTGGGCCCCGCTTTGCTGGGACGTGTGGTTGATGCGTTGGGAAACCCTATCGATGGGAAGGGTCCCATTAAAGCAACGGAGCGTCGTCGTGTTGATGTTAAGGCGCCAGGGATTATTCCGCGTCAGTCAGTGCATGAACCGATGTCGACCGGATTGAAAGCGATTGACGCACTTATTCCTATTGGACGGGGGCAGCGTGAATTGGTGATTGGTGATCGCCAAACAGGAAAAACAGCAATTTTGCTCGATACATTTTTAAATCAAAAACCTTTTCATGAAAAAGGGGCTGGACGAGAGCAAGACAAAGTTTATTGTATTTATGTGGCTATCGGTCAAAAACGTTCGACGGTGGCACAATTCGTTAAAGTTTTAGAAGAACGTGGAGCGCTGGAATATTCTATTATTGTTGCAGCGACCGCTTCTGATCCAGCACCACTGCAATTTATTGCACCTCTTGCTGGGTGTGCTATGGGTGAGTATTTCCGTGATAATGGGCAACATGCTTTGATTGGTTATGATGACTTGTCAAAACAGGCGGTGGCGTATCGTCAAATGTCTCTTTTATTGCGTCGTCCTCCAGGTCGTGAAGCTTATCCGGGAGATGTTTTCTATCTTCATTCGCGTCTTTTAGAGCGGGCTGCGAAGTTGAATGCGGAAAATGGATCTGGGTCATTGACAGCTTTGCCGGTTATTGAAACGCAAGCAAATGATGTTTCTGCCTATATTCCTACAAATGTGATTTCGATTACTGATGGGCAAATTTTTCTAGAGACTAATTTATTTTATCAAGGAATTCGTCCTGCTGTAAATGTTGGTCTTTCTGTGTCGCGTGTTGGTTCTGCCGCACAAATTAAAGCGATGAAGCAAGTTGCTGGCTCGATTAAAGGTGAATTGGCGCAATATCGTGAAATGGCAGCTTTTGCGCAGTTTGGCTCTGATTTGGATGCGTCAACTCAGCGTCTGTTAAATCGGGGTGCGCGCTTGACAGAGCTGTTGAAGCAGCCGCAATTTTCTCCACTCAAAACAGAAGAACAGGTGGTGGTTATTTTCGCGGGTGTGAATGGCTATCTTGATGCTTTGGCGGTTTCTGATGTTGCGCGGTTTGAGCAGGGACTTTTGGTGCTTTTGCGTAGTGATTATCAAGATCTCTTAAAGGCAATTGCTGAGCAAAAGCAAATAACAGATGAGCTGAAAGATAAGTTGATAACTGTTCTTAATACTTATGCGAAAAATTTCTCGTGATGAATTGATGGAATGCTTGAATGGCTTCACTAAAAGATCTTAGAGACCGTATCGCTTCGGTTAAAGCAACACAAAAGATTACCAAAGCTATGCAAATGGTTGCAGCGGCAAGGTTGCATCGTGCTCAAGAGGCAGCGCAGTCTGCACGCCCTTATGCGAAGAGAATGGCTGATATTTTGACCAGTGTTGCTGCTGATGTAGATGGTGTTGATGCGCCTACTCTTATGCGTGGTACGGGGCGCGATGATGTGCATCTTTTGGTGGTGTGTACTGCTGAGCGCGGTTTGTGTGGTGCTTTTAACGTGCAAATTGCTCGTCGTGCACGTGAACAGATTAAGGCATTGTTGGCGGCTGATAAAATAGTAAAAATTATCACTGTGGGTAAAAAAGGCGCGGATATTTTATCGCGTGATTACAAAGGCTTGATAATTGATCATATCGATTTGCATGCTGTAAAGCGAATTGGTTTTGCAGAGGCAGTGATGATTAGTCAACGGATTGTTGATTTATTCAATGAAGGTGCTTTTGATGTTTGTACGCTGTTTTATTCTGAATTTGTTTCCGTAATTAATCAGCGTCCAACAGCTTTGGATTTGATTCCAATGGTTGCTCCAAAAGCAGCTGTTGGGGCAATAGATATTGTGGAGCAAACCGATCATAACAAAGGTTCACAATCGATTGTTTATGAATATGAACCTGATGCTGCGTCTCTTTTAGAGGCTCTTGTACCACGTAATCTTTCGGTGCAAATCTTTCGGGCTTTGCTAGAAAATGTTGCTGGTGAAATGGGCGCCAAGATGACAGCTATGGATAATGCATCGCGCAATGCGGGTGAAATGATTAGTAAATTGACGGTGGCTTATAATCGTCAACGTCAAGCACAGATTACGACAGAATTGATCGAAATTATTGCGGGCGCTGAAGCGCTTTAAATGGAGAAGGTAAGGATTGATGGTAAAAGCAGTAACCTCAAGCAAAGGAACAGAAAAAGGTGAAAAAAAGAAACCAGCTGCTCGTTCCGGCGTGAAAAAAGCCGCTTCGAAATCTCAAGTGGATGTAAAGGCTTCCTCTGTACCTGCGCGTGATGCAGCTAAAGATACACCTGTAAAAAAAGATACATCCGCAAAAAAAGAAGAGCATGCAAAAGGCGCTGTTGGTGAAATCAAGCAGATTATTGGTGCTGTCGTTGATGTGCAATTTGAAGGTGAATTGCCAAATATTCTCAACGCTTTGGAAACAGAGAATTTAGGCAATCGCTTGGTATTAGAAGTTGCGCAGCATTTGGGTGAAAATACCGTGCGTACGATTGCTATGGATACGACTGATGGTTTGATGCGGGGCCAAAAGGTTGTGGATACAGGCACACAAATTAGCGTTCCTGTAGGAGAAGCAACGTTGGGACGTATTATGAATGTGATTGGGGAACCGGTGGATAATGTGGGACCAATCGCTTCAACCAAAACACGTTCTATTCACCAAGAGGCACCTGAATATGTTGAGCAATCGACTGTTTCGGAAATTCTCGTAACCGGTATTAAAGTCGTGGATTTGTTAGCCCCTTATTCTAAAGGGGGTAAAATTGGCTTGTTTGGTGGTGCTGGTGTTGGAAAAACCGTTCTCATTATGGAGCTTATAAACAATATTGCAAAGGCACATGGTGGCTATTCTGTATTTGCTGGTGTGGGAGAACGTACACGTGAAGGAAATGATCTTTATTATGAAATGATCGAAAGCCGCGTGAATGTGAATCCAAAAGAGAATAATGGTTCAACGGAAGGGTCAAAGTGTGCCCTTGTTTACGGGCAAATGAATGAACCACCAGGAGCGCGTGCGCGTGTGGCTCTTTCAGGATTGACAATTGCGGAAAGTTTCCGTGATGAAGGACAAGATGTTCTCTTCTTTGTGGATAATATTTTCCGTTTTACGCAAGCAGGAGCTGAGGTATCTGCTCTTTTAGGGCGTATTCCTTCTGCTGTTGGGTATCAGCCTACCTTGGCAACGGATATGGGGGCGTTGCAAGAACGTATTACCAGTACAAAAACAGGCTCTATTACTTCCGTTCAGGCAATTTATGTTCCGGCAGATGACTTGACGGATCCGGCGCCGGCAGCATCTTTTGCTCATTTGGATGCAACAACTGTTCTTTCGCGCTCTATTGCGGAAAAGGGGATTTATCCAGCGGTTGATCCGCTTGACTCTTTCTCGCGTATGTTGGATCCATTGATTGTGGGGGAAGAGCATTACACTGTTGCTTGTCAAGTGCAAACCATTTTACAACGTTATAGAGCGCTTCAGGATATTATTGCTATTCTTGGAATGGATGAACTTTCTGAAGATGACAAATTGCTGGTGGGGCGGGCGCGTAAAATTGAACGTTTCCTTTCGCAACCTTTCCATGTTGCGGAAGCCTTTACTGGTTCGCCGGGGAAACTCGTTCCTTTGGAAGATACAATCAAAGGCTTTAAGGGGCTTTGTGCTGGCGATTACGATGATTTGCCAGAAGCTGCTTTTTATATGGTTGGTTCGATTGATGAAGCACTTGAAAAAGGAAAGCGTCTCATGGCAGAGGCTTCTTAGTAAGAAGCTTCTTATTCAAGAGAAAACTGTCATGGGTATTTTTCGTTAAAAAGGACGAGTCGTTGGAGAAAACGGAGAGTCCTTATATCGGGTATTGTGGAGACTTTTGTGGAAAACAATAGAGAAGAGCATTTTTTATTTGAGCTTGTATCGCCTGAAAAAATTGTGTTTTCAGAGCAGGTAGTGTCTGTTGTTCTTCCTTCAGCCTCAGGTTATTTGACAGTTATGGCGCATCATGCGCCATTGGTAGCAAGTATTGTGTTGGGCAGTGTTCGTGTTCGCACCTCTTTGGGTGAAAAATTATTTGTTGTATGCGGGGGCGTTGCAAATATTACCTTTTCAGGTTGCTCTTTATTGGTAGAGCACGTTGTGGCTGTAGAGAATCTTTCTTTTGATGTATTAGAACAGCAGATTTTGCAGATTCAAGCGACGTTAGAAGGAGGGACAAGTGATGAGGACAATCATAAAATAGAGGCTTTTTTTCAGCAGTTGTCAGCTGATGGTGTTGTGTTGATAGAAGCGTAGCAGAGTATACAGGAAAAGATGACATGAGCGGAAAAAAGAGTACGGTTGTGTCTGCTAAAAGGAGTGCAAAACCTTTTCCTCATCCTGGTCGTGTCTTTGCGGGACCTTTGCCAAAGTGCTTTGTTTATATTTTTGCTTCTCTTATTTTGCAATGGGCTTATGGTTTAGGGGCTAATATTGTTCAGTCTAACATTGTCCATCTTACGGGTGATTTTCATGCAACTTTGGCCGAGACGACATGGCTGGTAGCGGCTTATATGGCGCCAAATGTGAGTGTAGCGATTATGTTGATCAAAATCCGCTATCAATTTGGGCTGCGCGCTTTTGCTGAACTGTCAATCCTTGGCTTTGTTTTGGTTTGTGTGTTGCAGCTCTTTGTTACGGATTTGCGTTCTGCGCTAATTATTCGCTTTTTTGCTGGGATTGCTGCTGCGCCTTTGGCTTCGCTTGCGCTGCTTTATATGATGGAGGCTTTTGCTCCAGCAAAGAAGTTTACTGTTGCTCTGAGTTTGAATTATATGAATGCAGCTTTAGCAGCACCTTTATCACGTTTGATTTCTCCTGATTTGCTGGAAAATGGTGGTTTTTCCAGCCTTTCCGCTCTGGAAATGGGGTTGGTTCTTATCAGCTTGGTCTGTATCTATACTTTACCTCTTACTCCTGTTGTGCGTAGTAAGGTTATTCAAAAATTAGATTGGATAAGCTATGGTTTGATTGCTCTTGGTCTTGGATTAAATGCTGTGATCATGTCTGTTGGTGTATTGTATTGGTGGTATGAAGCGCCATGGATTGGTTGGGGGCTCGCACTTGCTATTTTCTCTTTGGCTGTTGCTATTATTATTGAGCTTAATAGAGAAAAACCGTTGATTGATCTCCGTTGGATTTTCAGTAAAGAAATGATACAATCTGTTTTTATTTTATTGATTTTTCATGTTTTTTTGTTGGAGCGATCCAATTTGCCCGTCGGTTTTTTTAATCTTTTTGGTTTGCTCAATCGTGAAATGGCGCCCATGTATCTTGCGGTGACATTAGGGATTCTGTTAGGGGGGGCTGTTTGTGTCTTTTTTTTACGGGCGGGGCGTGAAGATTATTTTTATTTGTTATCTTTGGGTTGTTTGGCACTTGGCGCTTATTTAGATAGTCGTGTCAATCATTTAACGCGTCCGCAAGATATGATGTTGAGCCAAGGATTGGTGAGTTTTAGTTATGCACTTTTTTTGCCTCCTGCTCTTTTCAAAGGGTTTGTGATTGCTGGTGAGCGAGGGCCGCGTTATGTTTTGAGTTTTATTGCTGTTTTTTTGCTAACGCAAGTGACAGGGGGATTGATGGGATCGGCTTTTTTTGGCACTCTACAGTTTTATTTTGCTCATAAGAACTTTGAGTCTTTAACACAAAATATTGTTGTGACGGATCCGCTTATTTCTGGTGAGATAAATACTTTATTTTCGCCTTCTTATGGTGCTTCTGTTCCCCATGGCTTTGGAAGTGAGCAGGCGACTTCTCTGTTGATAGAGAAATTTAAGTTAACAGCAAATATTTTTGCTTATGATGACGTTTTTCGGCTTTATTTTTATATTTCAATGGCTGTATTCGTTGTTTTTCTTGTTACAATGGTTGTTAAGTCATGCTCTTTGCGTGCGTTAGAAAAGTAGAGTGATGTTATAGAAGAGGGGTGCAAAAAATGATAAAAGCATTACGGTCAAAAGCTACGATTGTTGCATTCCTATCGGGCATTACGGGTGTTTTGCTAATTTTGTGGGCTTGGAGACTTCCTCCTTTTGTAAATAACATTCAAATAACGGATAATGCTTCCATTAAGGGTAATGTTACTCTGGTGAGTTCACAGATCTCTGGGGTGATTGCACGGATTTATGTGCAAGATTATCAACGTGTTGAAAAAGGAATGCTGCTCTTTGAGCTTGATGATTCTCTTTTTCGTCAGCAGCTTGCACGGGCACAGGCTGTTCTCGATTCAAAAAATGCAAAACTGGCAAGTATTGAATTGCAAGCTCAGATTTTACAGGGAGAAGTTAATGTTGCAGAAGCGGAATTAGCGCGTTCACGAGCATTCTCTAATGTTGTTTCTGATAGTAAAAAGTTAGGCTTTGGTGATGCGGCAGTTTCTGTTTCTCGCCCTCTTTCACAACTCTTGGCAGCCCTAGAAACAAAACGACAATTGCAAAAACAATTAAATCTTGAACGGCAAAGTTTACAGTCAGAAGTTTCGGGAGCGAAGGTGAGTGTTGAGTTGGCAAAACTTAATCTCGATCATACAAAGATTTTATCTCCTAGAACAGGCTATGTTGGATTGGTTGGCGCTAGGGTAGGGCAATATGTTATGCCGGGGACACAATTGGTCTCTGTTATTTCTGATGATATTTGGATTATTGCTAATTATAAGGAAACGCAACTTTCTCAGATGCGTGTGGGACAACCGGTTGTTTTTTCTGTTGATGCATTGAACAACAAAAAGTTAACAGGGCGTGTGGTTCGTTTTGCACCTGCTACAGGCTCAGAATTTTCATTGTTAAAAACGGATACGACAATTGGTAATTTTATCAAAATTGCGCAACGTATTTCAGTACGGATTGCTTTAGATCCTGGGCAGGAAGGGATTGAAAAACTCATTCCTGGCATGTCCGTGGTTACCTATGTAGATACTTCGCAGCGAGTCGATTCTGGAGGATGAAATTTTGGGTTTTTTCAGTTTAATTTTTGCGTCATTTACTTATAGCAAGTGGTTGTTTACGTTGGAAGATTTCGTTTGGTTTGCTATACTACATGTTTTAAAGCTCTTAGGCTTCTTATACTTTTATGTCATGATGTAAAATAATGTTCCTTAGAATATTAAAGCGCATGCATCTTTACTCATTTCCATTTCTTTTGAACTAACTCAGTAGGGGGATGGAGTATTGGAAGCTTTGCCTGTGGTTTTGCACAACACTGTCCTTTGAGGTGTGGTGTCACCGCATGTTTGGAAGATGGGGGTAGGGGGATGCCAGATAAAAAACTGGATTATAGACTGCTCGGATAGGTGGGAAACTTATCCTGTTGGGAGAAGGCATAAAGTTAGGAGGAAGACGTAAAGTTTATATTTTGTAAACCATAAAAAATGCCCGCTTTGAGTCGGGCATTAAAAGGGAAGGTTATTGGTTGTGTTATTAATTTTTACGGATCAGCAAGAAGCTTACTAAAACGACTCCTGCTGCTAATGCGAGGGTTTTTTTAGGATTTTCTTTCGCTTTTTTCTTTAATTCTGTAGCATGTTCGTTGAGGTGATAAAGTGCGTGACGGCCTTTTTGTTTCCATGTATTAAACAGCTCAGAAATGTTTTCAAAGCTATCATTTTGAAAACTCCAATGATTTACGGGGACCAGCTCTCTTTTTAATTGTGCTATACGTTTTTTAATTTTAGCATTTTTTCTATGGGGTGAAAATAGACACATTTATTGACTCCTTCATGTGTTAAATTGTTGTGTGACAGTTGGAATTGTGTTTGGGGTTTTGCTATAACGGCTTGAAAATTGAAAGGTTGCATTGATAATGCCGTGCGTGGGTGAGATGAGAGTTAAGAGTTTGGGTTTAATGAGGCATTTCTTAATGTACTCGAGTTCATTTCGTGATGGTGTTTGTTAAGGATGTAAGGTAAAAATTTTTACAAAATGGTGTAAGATTCATTCATAAAAATGGTGGGCGATGTCTTCATTTTTTTGTTTGTTTAAAGTGTTGGGATAGCTTTTGGCACTTGAAATAGTTTATAAGGAGTTTTTATCTACCTATTCTCTTGTGGCTGTAGGGAGTGGTATTGATTGATTCAATTAAGAAGATTTAAAATGATGAAATCTTATGATATTTGGGTTTTCCATTCAAATTTGTAAAAAATAGATTATTATAAATCAATATGTTGGATTAATTTGGTGATGTCTTTCATGCATTTTTAAAAATGGCGCTTTGATGGGTGTTATTTGTTGTGTTGTAAAACACTGTTTTGTGATGACATTGATGTCAGGTATCGGCATGCAACTTAAAAATACAGTATTGTCTCTGTTTTGTTTCAGTTTCTTTTTGAAGCAACCAAGTGTAGAAGTATAAACTTGAACAGAAGTAGTAGAACTTATCCGGTACGTCTATAGAATGAATACACCTATGAGTTGTATTGCATCAGTGTTAGTAGGTCGAACCTTTTGAGAGCAATCTGTTAAGATTGGTGGGCGGTGTAATTTTCGTCCTTTGAAGCGCGGAGGAAATCAATGTAAATAATGATTGATAGCGCAGGTTTTAAAAATTTGAGGACTTGATGAGTACGACCTATTTTTTATCTAAACCACTTGAGCGTCGTCGATCTGTTGGTGTTGCTGTTGGTGATGTGATCATTGGGGGGCAGAGCCCGATAGTTGTACAGTCGATGACCAATACAGATACCGCTGATGTTGATGCAACTGTTTCTCAAGTAGCTGCTCTTTGGCAAGCTGGCTCACAATTGGTTCGAATTACTGTTGATCGCGATGAAGCGGCGGCGGCTGTACCAAAAATACGGGAGCGATTGGAGAGGTTAGGATTTTTTGTACCATTGGTTGGGGATTTTCATTATATTGGTCATAAGCTTTTATTTGAGCATCCTGCGTGTGCTGAAGCGCTTGCAAAATATCGCATCAATCCTGGAAATGTTGGTTTTGGTGCAAAAAAAGATCGTCAATTTGCAGAAATTATTGAGATTGCTTGTCGGTATCATAAACCTATTCGCATTGGCGTGAATTGGGGCTCTCTTGATAATGCGTTGTTAACACGGCTTATGAATGAAAATGCACAGCAAGAAAATCCTTTATCGGTTGCTGAAGTGATGCGGGAAACAGTTGTGCAGTCGGCTTTGCTTTCGGCTACTTTAGCAGAAGAGTTAGGGTTGGGGCGTGATAAAATTATTCTTTCTGCTAAAGTGAGTGATGTCCAAGATCTTATTGCTGTTTATACCACCTTGGCGGCGCGTTGTGATTATGCTCTTCATTTGGGATTAACGGAAGCTGGGATGGGAACAAAGGGCATTGTTGCTTCTTCGGTGGCTTTGGGTATTTTATTACAGCAAGGGATTGGCGATACGATACGAATTTCCTTAACACCAAAACCTGGTGGTGATCGGACACGAGAAGTAAAGGTGGGGCAAGAACTTTTGCAAGTGATGGGTTTTCGGCAATTTTTGCCTGTTGTTGCGGCTTGTCCTGGTTGTGGGCGCACAACCTCAACGGTCTTTCAACAATTGGCGCAAAAAATTGAAGCAGATTTATACAAAAATATGCCTGTTTGGCGTAAAAAATACCCTGGCGTTGAAAGTTTGAAGGTTGCTGTGATGGGATGTATCGTCAATGGACCGGGGGAATCAAAGCATGCGGATATTGGAATATCTTTGCCTGGAGTGGGGGAAAGTCCTGCGGCACCTGTTTTTATTGAGGGACAAAAGGTAAAAACTTTGCGGGGTGATCACATTGCTGAAGAATTTGAAGCACTTTTGAGTGATTATATTCATACACGTTTTGGGCAAGGTTGAGGTAAAAATCGCATAAGGTTGAAGTAAAAATGGTGTGTCGTTTTTTTTAACAAGCTGTCTTCAATGTGAAGATGGCGCTGTTGTATGCTGCTGCTTTAGCTATGGTCAATACTGTTGTTGGTTGCTTATTATTTTAGGTAAAACCAGATGATATGCCTGTTTTAGAATCAGAAGCTTATGAAAGATATTAATGAGTTTGAGTGTGTTAAGACTATTAAGCAAAACGATATGAATACTTTAATAGATCCGTAAATGTTGTTGCTGGTTTTTTGGCTGCTCTTGAGACAGTAAAATATTTAACGGATTCTTCAAATATCAAATTATAGAAAGAACATTGTTTATTGATTTTTCAGGCATTTTCCCAGCATTTTTTGGGGTATCAAATTGATAGGATTGGAAATCCTTATAGCGATTATAGTCCTATTTGTCGTAAAATGTAAGCTTTTATATTGATATAAAATGATGTATACGGGTGCCTTTTTTGGCGTTATTGGGGGAGTGCATGACAAGTATATTAGCGTTTGGCTTTTTATTTAACGGTATAAGGATTTTAACCGGCGCCTTTATTGTCTTTTATATGCTTGAAAAAGGCTTAACGCTTATTGATATTGGGATCATTAAGTCATTTCAGGCTTTTATTATGATGGTTACCGATATTCCTCTGGGATATTTTTCCGATCGAAAAAGTTATAAAATATCGATCGTTTTGGCAGCGGCTTTTGCTGCCACATGGCTCTTTCTCATGGGATTTTCTACAAGCTTTTATGGTTTTCTTTTGGCAGAAACTTTTAATGCCTTATCGCTGACATTAATTGCTGGAGCCTATAATGCTTTACTTGTTCAATATGCAAAAGCAAAATTGACATCCACTAAAAAGGTGCTGGGATCGAGTTCTCAATATAATTACATCGGCATGTTTATATTCAGTTTAATCGGCGCATATTTTGCTGATTATTCTAGCCAATATATATGGTATATCGCGGCGTTTTTAATGTTTATGACGACACTATTTGGTTTGTTTTTTCTTGATGACTTGAAGGGGGAGAAAAAACCAAATAAAGCGAATTCTCTCATTTGTGAAGCTAAGGAGATGTTGTCTATTTTTATTAAAGTTCCTTATATCTCTTTATGCTTTTATTTTTCATTGATCTTTTTCAATATATTCTCGCAGTATTGGCAGTGGATATTTAAAGATCATAATATTAATGTCACTTATTTTGATCTTGGTGTGACATTTTCACTTATATTGTTTTCTCAGCTTTTGGCTAGTTTTCTCTTTACAAAACTAAGTGAAAGAGTGAATTTTATTTTACTGTTGTTTCTTTCGGCTTCACTGATTTTTACCGTTGCTTTCTTTGAACCAAGAAAAGAAATGGCTGTCATTTTAGTCTGTATGATTTTTTATCTCATTAAGTATACATATCTTCGTGTAGAAGTTGTTTTGCATGATAGTATTAGTGATCATTTCAGGGCTACATATGAATCTTTCTTGTCAACCGTTGGGAGATTTAGCTTATTGGTATTTTTTTACATGAGTGCGTATATGGTCAATATATTTGGCTTTTTCTCACTCGTTTATATTTTTGCTATTTATTTATTGATTTACTTGTTGTCAGTACTTTTTTTAGAAGGAACTCTCAAAAAAGTTCAGTGAAAATATTAACTTATTACGATACGTGTTTTATAGGGTTTCATAGTGGAGCAAGGCTTTGATTTATTAAGGCGCATCGTTGTTTTTGCATGTTGAATGAGAAAGCTGAATAGTGTCAGTTATTCTTATTTAAAATCTATGTATGTTGAAGCAATCAAAGTCATCTGCTTGTACGTTATAAGTGGGCTTGGCATAATAATCATTAAAATGGCATAACAATCATTACAAAAGAAATAAAAATGCTGCTCATGAATATTACACAAAGGGTTGCTGACAAGATTGGACGCTGATAAAGAACATGATTGTGCCGGATTATATACTTATTAAGGAATGGTGATGGAGCAGTTTTCTCATTTTCATTGGTTCCTTACTGGTAACACTTTATCTCATTAGAGCTAATTTAAGCAGTCGGACAATTTATAGCCTGTTCAAATAGGCTTTCCTCATGACTGATTTTATTGTTGATATATTTAACGCGTTTTATTGCTGTTTTCTTTAAAATATCAATTATCTTGTTGAGATAATTTTTTACGTTGTACATTCTCATTTTTGAGTATTTTCTCTTTGATTGTGGCGTTAGCTCTGTATTTTCTGATGTTAGAAAATTTCTGATCCAGATAATAAACTTATCTATGGAAACTTTGAATGACATCCCCCCCCTCTTTGAGAGGGAATAAAACCAAGTACAGAAATATTGTTGAGTACAATTTGCTACAAATAAGCCACAAGAAACCAGCACATATTGATATATTTGATAGGAATCTGTTAAGCCGTACAAATTATGGTTATTATAAAGGTAAAGCGATGAAATCGTTATCCATAACGTGTGTTGTAACATTTATAACTCTTTTTTCTGTATTGGTATTGTTGGGATGTACACGTGTAGATAGTTTAGAGCAGTACAATAAACTTTACGAAGAATATATAAGTGAAAAATACGAGGCTTTTGAACATTTTCAAAAGCAGGAACAAGCAAGAAATTTCGTCTATAGCCGTGGTTATCAAAATATAGCGCCCAAATTTGATATTATATGGCATCGACACATACTTATTGTTTTATGTGGACGCTTTGTTAATTTATTACACGGTGATTATAATGAGGAGATGTCATGGGCAATGCTACCCAATGTCATAAGCAGTTTGCGTTATGACTATAATTGGAGAGAAAGCGATTTTATCTGGGCTTATAATATGTCTATGAATTCTACCGACCCCATGATTGATTATGCGAAAAAATTTCTTAATTCTTCAAGTGGAAATGGTATTAGCCCAACAACACAAATTATTGACCTTGTGTCTAGTATGAGAGCTGGTCATGATGACAATACTAAACAAATAGCGCGTTTTTGCAGAGAACTCCACACGATATATGATATGATGAAACCAAGAGGAATTTACAAATGATATTGAATGGGTAATGAGAAAAATTCTCTCGAAGGGTATTAAATGGCTATAATACTCTTGATAATTGCGGCATTTTCTTGGCCATGTTGCTTGTTTTTTTATTATGGCTTCAAAAGGTGGACATATTTTCCAGCTTTGGCAACAGGCATAGGTTCACTTACAATGATGCTTTTCATCTTAATAAGAAAATTGCACTTAAAGGAGGAAATTTGCTCTTGGATTGAAAAAACGACTTATCACAAATTAGATTGCGCTATTATATATAATAATAATAATAAGGACTTTTTTATCTTTCTGTTGCAAAGATCATTCTCTGTTTAATCTTATCAATTCTCTTTTTGTGTGATGAATTGAATAAACGAGATAAAGAGCGTGATGAATTAAAGTTCTACAGTGATCATGATTATTATTAAATTGAAGTTATTACACACTTTTGTAAATAAAAATGTTTCTGCTTTTGAAGGAGCATGCCGACACAATCATTCACTTTGCTAGCCCCTAATGTTGCGACAGCCCTTGGCTTTTAAGACGGTTCATAAGAGGCATTTTTTTAGTCTTTTCTTTGATGTTTTGCCCTACGCGGCTCTCTCTGTTTTTGAGGTGCAAGCAAGTGATTTTTATTGATTCAATATACACAGATTTGAAATGAAAGAATCTTACGGTATTCAGGGTTCTTATTCAAGTTGAACAACCGAGAATTATGATTATAAATCAATGTGTTATATCTTTCCTGCTTAAGAAAAGAGAGATCAGTAATAATACTGCTTTGGTCTTTCGTTCTATTGAAATTAATGGCTTTATTTATCCTGTTATGCCGTAACATACTGTCATTTGAGGGGTGGTGAAGGTATCCTGTTTGATACATTAAGTATTTTAAGAAGTACATGGTGAATATTCTTAAGTCTTGCTTATCGCGTCTTTAGTTTAAGTGAATCGCATGTGTGGAATCGGCTTTAAAGCATCCACTGTAATATCTTTTAAAACATGATTATTACGCATTTTCACATTTTGTTTCTTTTAGTCTTTAATGGAAGGCATTTTTCATGCAAAATAGGATACCCAGAATGCATTTGTGTTATAAATTCACGCGGCTTGTTTTAATGAAATTCCTCTCAAGATTTGTCGTACCCATTTCATGATAAGGACTATAATGGAGATTAATAGTAACGTTTCTTGGAAAAGTCTATTATGCATTCAATAAATATGACGGTGTACACTATGTACAATAGGGTGGATGAAGTTTAATTTTGGCGTATTGCACTAAAGTGTGCTGCTTGTTGGAGGGGGAGTGCTTTAGCGCCAAAAGGATGTAAGAATGCTTCTGCTTTACTGATGAGTATATCTCGCTTTTTTTGGGTTTCTTTAATGCCGTAAAGATGAACAAAAGTGGCTTTTTGTGCCGTTTCATCTTTCCCAGCCGTTTTTCCTAGGGTTTGCGTGTTGGCGGTGACATCAAGAAGGTCATCGGTTAATTGAAAGGCTAAACCAAGATAGGTACCAAAATCAGTAAGCTTTTCGGTTAATTCTTTAGATGCATTGCCAATGATGGCACCTGCTTGGCAAGCAAAGCTTATCAGGGCTGCTGTTTTCATGTGTTGTAGAGTGATGATGTCAGTACTTTCTTGCGGTCTTTTTTCAGCTTCAAGGTCCAGCATTTGTCCACCTAACATACCGCCAAGTCCTGCCGATTGTGCAAGAGACGTGATCAGCTTGATTCTAATATCTGTAGATAGATTACTAGCTTTATGGGCAATGATTTCAAAGGCAAATGTTAAGAGGGCATTGCCTGCTAGAATTGCTGTTGCTTCATCAAATGCTACATGGACAGTGGGTTTTCCACGCCGGAGTATATCGTTATCCATAGCGGGAAGATCATCATGAATGAGCGAATAACAATGGATACATTCTAAGGCACATGCAACATCAAGAGAATGTTCTACAGGGACGTCAAAAAGTGCAGCACTTTGAATTACAAGAAAAGGACGCAAGCGTTTTCCACCGTTCAGCACACCATAGCGCATGGCTTTGATTAAGTTTTTAGGGCGTGAAATTTCACCATTTTGGATTTGATCACTTAACAGGGTATCAAGCCGTTTTTCAACGGTGTCTCTATGTTTTGCAAGAAGGGTGGTAAATTCGTGCATTCTTGCTTCCTTTGTTTTTACAAAAATGAAATTATGAAGTTTAAAGAGAAAGGTTGTCGCTTTTTCTTGTTTTCATAAATTGGCGTCGTTTTTTATTAAAAATCAACTTCTCTTTTTATCCGTATCTCTACTGTATGCGCAAATCCCTTTTTAAACCAAATAAAAATTGAATGAAGGGCTTATAAAAAAGCTTTCATTGGTGTATAAAATTCTTAAATTTTGCAGTGTTTTTGATATTCATTTGATTATTGTGACACCATTTTTGATAACAGGAAGGTCATTTTTGGTAAGAGGAGGATCATTTTGACATTGCCTCTTCTTTTTTATCAGTGTATAATATTCTCAAATTTTATGGTGTTTTAAATGAAGCATTGTCATTTTTGACATTGCTTTTTCTGTTTTAATGGATTTGGAGTGTCTTTTTATGGCTGTACCTAAACGAAAAACCTCTCCAGCGAAGAGGGGCATGCGCCGTTCGGCTGATGCTCTGAAGGCGCCGACTTATATCGAAGATAAAAATTCTGGTGAATTACGTCGTCCTCATCACATTGATTTGAAAACGGGAATGTATCGTGGGCGTTCCGTTTTAGTGGTTAAAGACTGAGCGTTTTCTTTCTTTTCCAGAGGTGAACTTCTTTTATTGCATCGATCAATGCATGCTTGGGGGTGTGCATTTTCGCTTTAAGATGAATGTTGAGGTTCTCTTGCATCGTCTTCTATCGATGTGGAACAGGGAATGTATCGTGGACGTTCTGTTTTAGTGGTTAAAACTTTAGCGTTTTCTTTCTTTTCCAGTGGTGAACTTCTTTTGTTTCATTAGTGAATGCACGCTTGGGGCGTGCATTTTCGCTTTAAGATGAATGTTGAGGTTCCCTTGCATCGTCTTCTATCGATGTGGAACAGGGAATGTATCGTGGGCGTTCCGTTTTAGAGGTTAAAACTTTAGCGTTTTCTTTCTTTTCCAGTGGTGAACTTCTTTTATTTCGTCGATCAATGCACGCTTGGGGCGTGCATTTTCGCTTTAAGATGAATGTTGAGGTTCCCTTGCGTCGTCTTCTATCGATGTGAAACAGGGAATGTATCGTGGGCGTTCTGTTTTAGTGGTTAAAACTTTAGCATTTTCTTTCTTTTCCAGTGGTGAACTTCTTTTGTTTCATTAGTGAATGCATTGGGTAAGATGCGTTTTTCACTTTTTCTTGAGAACATGTATGGGATAAAGTTGTGCTGTAGAGAAATGATTCTATTGTGGGAGATGATTTTCTTGTTTTCTTGAGAGGCTATAAAGGGCTACTTGTATCAGTGTCTTTTATGATGACTTCGTTAAGAGCTTGGGTATTGATATAAGTTAGCTCAGTAATAGAATTATTTTGTATCGCACTTAATCTTTATTGACTATAGAGAGAATCCTATTAGACCGTAAAATATCATCGTTTAAGGCGGTTGATCTATGTAAGGATTTAAGCATATCGGTGTTTTCCGGTGTTTTTTATGAGAATATTTAAGGCAATGGTTTGTCTATAGGCTTATATTGTGACATGTGATTCTCCTTAAAAAAATAGAGATCGACATCACATTGATTTATAAAGATCATTTGTTGTTTTGCGCCTTGAATGGAAGGCCTATCGTAGGATTTTCTCATTTCAAATTTTTCCCTATGTTGAATCAATGATAATCACTTGCTTTTCGGTCACAAGTGGGGCTGGCATGTGGGTGAAAACTCTATAAAAAAGGAAAAATGTTTATAATGAATATTTTCAAATGTAAGAATTGTTGTAACATTGGGGTTAAGTGTATGCTGATGCCAGCGCGCTTTCTTATGAGCAGAAAAGAGAAAACCGTTACAAGACAGAAGGTGTACACATTCAATAATCTTTAGTGCTTTTTATGATAAAAGTGCATGAGACTTTTCTATGAATATCACGCTGTCTTTTCATATTTTTGAACTAAGAATTGTCCATATATTTTTCGTATTTTTGTGAATATAAGGGATTTGTTGCGAACAGCGTGTAAAAATAAGTAAACTTAAAACCAGATATGTTATGTGTGGGGGTGAGCAAAGTATTTTATCAAAGCCGGTACGATTCTCCAGTTCATAGCTGGTTTATGAATGATTTTATAGTGTTTCTTACCTAAGTTTATGATTTTTTTGTCATCTGTTCATCACTAGACAACATATTGATTTATATATATAATTAATTGTTTTTCATATTGAATTAGAACCCCGAATAACGTAAGATTCACTCATTTCAAATCTCTCTATCTAGAATCAATCCAAACCACTCGTTTGCACGTCACAAGTGGGATGAGTGTGTGGATAAAATTTGTATAAGAAAGAACTAAAAATGGTTCTTATGAAGAGTCTTAAGAGCCAAGGGTTGTCACAACATTGGGGGCTAGCAAATATAATGATGGTGCCGGCTTGCTTCTTCACAAACGTAAAGATGGTGGTGCTCAATGGCTTTATCGTTATACCATTCATGGTCGGCGCCGTGAAATGGGCTTGGGTGCCTTGCGAGATGTTTTTTTTAAACAAGCCCGTGAATTGGCAACTGGGTGGTGGGCTGTTTTACGTGAGGGGCGTGATCCCATTAAAGAACGTGAGAAACAAAAGCGTGAGGCAATGCGCAATCTCCATTATTTAAAAGATATCGTGTTGGATGCTTTTGAAAGCCGTAAAGCTGAATTAAAAAATGATGGTGAGGCTTGTGATTGGTTTTCACCCTTACACCTTTATATTCTCCCCAAATTAGGCTGTCTGCCTGTTTCAGAGATTACGCAAACAGAGATACGCAATACCCTTGCCTCTATTTGGCATGCAAAAGCTGGAACAGCTCAGACAGCACTGAAGCGTCTTAATCTTTGTCTTAAACATGCGGTTGCATTGGGTGTGGATGTTGATTTACAAGCAGTGCAAAAGTACGCGCGCTCTTAGGCAAACAACGTCATAAAACCACTCATAGACCAGCAATGGATTGGAGAGATGTTTTTGCCTTTTATCAGTTACTCTGTAAAACATAACATAACTGGCTTTGCGTTTGCTTGTCCTGATAGGCGTTCGTACTAATCCTTTGCGTCATATTCGTGAAGATCAGATTGAAGATGATAACTGGACAATTCCTGCTGAGAATATCCAATCTTTAGCAGTCTGTTTGAAACAGAGATTAAGACTTTTAAGAGTTCTATGAATCATTCTAGATTTTTTGTGTTCGATTGGAGTAAGAATATTGCGTATATCTCCTCTGAAATAAGAAACCTCATTTGGGAAAAATATGAAATTGGAAGGGCAATGCCAACGTTCATTTTTATTGTGATTTTTTAAGTTAGTTTTACAGCTTTCAAAAGTATTTGGAATGCCTTTTACAGAATGGAGATGATGGTTTTAGTTCATGCTTTTTTTATCGCGTTCTTTAATGGGGAATGCTTCTCATGCAAAATAGAGCGCCCAAGACAAAATATCTTATGTTGTACCGTCACGCATTTTTTTTAAAGCAATATTTTTCAATATTTGTGGCATCCATTTTATGACGGTGTTTTTGAATGTTACAATGGTTTTGTAGAAGGGGATAAATGGTAAAGTTTCGGTGTAGTGTATAAACGGCACTATGATCTTTACGATTAAATAAAAAAGCAAGCCCCGCCCTTACACATCTTGCCAGATTCCAATGTTGGTATATCCTTTGGTGCTTGAGACAGTGTCTCGCTCTTTTTGTACAGTTTTTACCCACAGATCAGCTCCGCTTGTGATTGACAAGCAAGTGATTTGATTAATTCAACATGAGAGAAATTTGAAATGAGAAATCTTACCATATTCAAGATTCTAATTTAATATGAATAATGCTAGATTATGATGATTAATCAGTTTGTTATCTATGAAGAAAGAAAATAAGGAGGAGGAATTTGTCGAAAAGTTAGATTGTTTATAGATTGGCGTTGGTTAAGAAACTTTGTCCTTAAGGGCAGAGAGGATGTTAAAAAATAAAACCAGCTTTTCGCTGGTTTTATCGAAATATCATCATTATGATGAAAGAGTGTATTATGCAGCGTAGACAGCTTTACTGTTTTCATCTGTTTCTTCTCTCTCAGTTTTAAACTCGCGTTCCGGCTTGTTGGAGAGATGCATCTCTATGAGATTGATAGCTTCTGTTTCAGAAAGACTATTGATAACCGCAATTTCGCGGGCCATTCTTTCAAGAGCAGCTGTATAAAGTTGGCGCTCAGAGTAAGATTGTTCAGGCTGTAGATTAGAGCGGAAAAGATCACGGACCACTTCGGCGATACAAATAAGATCTCCTGAGTTGATTTTAGCATCATATTCTTGTGCACGACGTGACCACATGGTCCGTTTAACGCGTGCTTTTCCACGTAAAACTTTTAAGGCACGTTCGACAGAATCACTAGCAGATAATTTACGCATTCCAACGGAAAGGGCTTTTGCAATGGGGACTTTGACATCCATCTTATCTTTCGCGAAATGAATGACAAAAAGTTTTAATTTATGTCCTGCAACTTCTTGATCTTCAATCGCTATAATTTGTCCTACTCCATGCGTAGGGTAGACGATATATTCAGAGGTTGCAAATTCTTTGGTTTTGGAAGACGTTCCATGTTGGGATGCCATATTTTAGTTTACTCCCTTATGATCAACAAATGTATCGGAAAACAGGTTATAAACCTGAGGGTTGAGTTTTCTTTAACCAAGTATATTGTACCAATTAAGTGAGCATAAAAGCCGAGTACTTTTAAATCAAAAAAAAATACACCGCTTTACTATAACAAGCAAAGAAAAATACTTAGAAAGATGATCATGTTAAAATAACACTAACATCAAAATTTAAAAGAATCAATCATTTCGCTTAAGGATTTTTTATTTTTACAAGAGAAGTCTTTCAATCGTTGAAGGAGGAGAGTGTACACTTTATCATTACTCTTCGCCACTTCCTGGATTTTCTGAAAAATACTTTTCTAATTTATTTGGAACACCATCCATTTCTTTTGCTTGAGGAAGAGGATCTTTTTTGGTGGTTAGATTAGGCCATTTGTTTGCATAATGAAGATTGAGTTCTAACCACTTTTCTAATCCTGGTTCTGTATCAGGTAAAATCGCTTCTGCTGGGCATTCTGGCACGCAAACACCACAATCGATGCATTCATCGGGGTGAATAACAAGCATATTTTCCCCTTCATAAAAACAATCAACTGGGCAGACTTCAACGCAATCCGTATATTTGCAGTGAATGCAGTTGTCGGTTACTACGTGGGTCAAGATCGAACTCCATTTGTTACTTTAATTCTCTTTAGAGGAAAGTGTGTGCGTGTTTTTATGATTGGTGAGTTGATCGCGTAGTACAGCTAGTTTCGCAAAAGGTGAATCAGGATTAAGGCGCTTTTCTTTTTGAAAGGGCTTATGATTTGCATGTTTTCCTTGGGATTTGTGGAACTTATGAGAGCGTTTTGCTTGTGATGGTGCTTTTTGAGGGGAATTTTCATTTTTGTATTCCGCTTTTTTTACAGCGTTCTTCGATTTATTTTGCCATTTATTTCCTAATTTATCACGTTTTTTTTGTGCATGGTGGGGAAATTGATGCTTATAATGCCATAATAAAATAACTTTATCTTCTTCTGTAGAGCGAGGGGATTTGGCAAAATTCCCAATAGGTTCAGCTTCTGGTAAACGATTGGTTTTATGGAGATGTTTTTCAATACCAGAGGATGAAATGTTTGGGTATGAGATATTTTTTTCTTCTCGTGTTGTTTCTAAATCGCTTATTGTTTGCCATTGACTTCCAACGCATTCTGCTGCGGGAACATCTTGCATTGTCTCATTGACAGGGGAAGAGGCTTGGTGTGCAAGGAGATTTTGTTCAAAAACAGTATTGCTTATGCTGTACGATTGATAACCAAGTCCTTTGAGGATTTCTTCCATATCATTTCCATTGGCCCCAAGAATGGACATCATGGCTGGTGTAACAAAAAAACTTTTTCCATCATAGGCGCCATCTGGTTTGGGATCACTTCCTTGTTTCCAATGAAGTGCGGGACGGATGAGATTGGCAAGACGTTCTAAAATATCAATCCGTACAGCACGTTGTCCTAAGATTCGGTAGCCGGCTAATTGATAAAATTGGCGGTTATAGGTAGAGTCAACCATCAAAGAGGTTCGACCAGCAGATAATGCTGAAAAAATTTCACCCAAACCAGTTTGATCTTGTCCCGCATTTTGAAGATTCCACAGGAGAGTAATGGCTTGAACCGGAGCAGGTTTAAGCATTCCGGCAACATAGATATGAAAAGCGCCAAAACGCACGCCTAGACGCCGAAGAACGGCACGTGATTCTTGCGCAAGGTTTTTGACAATGTCTAAGACTTCGCGGCGTGGTAAAATCCCTAAAGAGTTAAAAAGTTGTAAAGCAAGACTGTTTATTGAATCTGTTAAATTATCAGCATTGCGCAAATCAAACAGGGGTTTTAAAGTCGTTTCAAAATGAAAGGTGACAAAGCGTTCTAATCGTTTCACAACGTTATTGCGGGATTCTTCCGTGAGTTGTTCATCTGCTAAAACAATTAGTTTTGGTTTGAAAAAATCTTCTGTTGCTACAAGTTGTCCTACGGGTTGACCAATCCAGCGCACAATTCCATCAGAACTGAGGGTAAAATCTCCATTTGCACAAGCACAAAAACGTGTCGCGCGTTTGGAAAAAGCAAGAATCAAATTCTCATTCTCTGTTGAAATTTGCTTCTCAGCTATTTGATCGGTACTGTTTTTGTTGGCATAAAAACGAAAACCTTCAAATTTACCCCTTCCGTGTTTTTCAATGAGAATATCATCTTGAAGAATCTCATTCTGTTGAACAATCTTGCTATCCATGATCATTTTCTTTCTCAGTGTGACACTGGTCAAAAGCTTTTTGCGACAATTTCATAATGGTGCTCTTTCTTTAACACGTTTGTTGCGTTTGCTTCAATCACTCTTGTCATTTTTTGCTGTTTCTTTGCGCCTTTAAAACTTGAATGATTCTTTTTTCATTCAGTTTTCATTCAGTTTGGATGCTTTATATTTGCAAATTACACTTATTAGTTGTATTGTAAAGCTAAAAGCATAAATAAATTCTTCGATTTAAAAGGAAACGGAACCGATTATCAAAAAACGGCATTTCTTTTGCATGATCACTTTAATTTTTTTGCTGTTTTGTCATGAAAAGTGAAGAGAAAGTTTTTTCAAATATTTCATAGGCTAAAAGGCATATTGTAAAGGCATTTTGCAGGTGAAATTGTGTCTTATGACAAGAAGTTTTACCATGACAGTAAAAAAAACAATTGCGATTATAAAATTACACGTTAAAGTAGTGGTCACAGAAGTTAACAACTTTTGCGTTCTTTTTAAGCGAAGAACAATGATGTCGTTGCCAAATCAATTTTGATAATTTTAATCGCAAGGGGTTATTATGGGTAATCTTTCAAATGCTGTTTATAAAAGCAGCAAAAATTATAGCGATGCAGACAAAAGCTTAGGACGTAATATGATGCGTTCTGCTATGCAAGCACCTTATCTTGAACGACAAAAAGAGCATGATTTGGCTCTGCGGTGGAAAGACAAACGTGATGATGACGCCATGCATCAAATTGCAGCGGCTCATATGCGTTTAGTGATTGCTATTGCTAATCGCTTTAAACGTTTCAAAATGCCATTGGGGGATTTGGTACAAGAAGGGTATGTGGGACTATTGGAAGCAGCTGCACGTTTTGAACCTGATCGGGAAGTGCGTTTTTCAACATATGCAACGTGGTGGATACGCGCTTCTATTCAAGATTATATTTTGCGAAATTGGTCAATCGTTCGAGGGGGAACGAGTTCTTCGCAAAAAGCACTTTTCTTTAATCTTCGGCGTTTGCGTGCAAAACTGATACAAGATGATAGTGCTTTGTCAAAACAGGATATTTTTCGCACAATCGCTGAAAAACTCGGTGTTTCCGTGCGCGATGTTGAAACGATGGATTTTCGTTTTTCCAGTTCTGATAATTCCTTGAGTGTTTCTGTTTCTGAGAACAGTGATAATCCCATTGCTAAGATGGATGTTTTGGTGGATGATAGTCCTCTTCCTGATGCTTTAATTGAGCAAGTCATTGATGGTCAACGGCGTACACAATGGCTTTACGATGCGTTGCAAATTCTCAACGAACGGGAGTTGGAAATTATTCGCTTTCGTCGCTTAAATGAAGAGGGTGCGACTCTCGAAGTTTTGGGTGAAAAGTTAGGAATCTCGAAAGAGCGCGTGCGTCAAATTGAAGCTAGGGCTTTGCAAAAATTGCGTTCTGCTCTCCTTACGATTCATTCAGAAGATGCTTACGATATATAAGCAGTGAAAGGCTTTTTGGGGGGAAAGAGAATATATTAAGTGGGGGCATATGAGAATATGATAAAGTCAGTTTTAGGGGATGTCCGGATTTGTTTAGAAATATGCCTCCTTGGGAGCGCTACTACAGAGGAAGATAGGGGGCTGTTAGTTGGAGGAAATATATATCAAACGGAGACCTATAAAGGTATGATGAAGTTGGATTTTAAAGTGTTCCTCTTTATTTTCGAATATGCTTTAAGGGGGAGGGCGTGATACAGACAGAAAAGAATCAAAACTGTAACAGATGAGAAGAAAGGCTTATTCTGTAATAATTTTCACTTTTGTACCTGCGGGTAAAGTTTGCGTTGGTGAGAGGGCGTTGAGGATGCGAAAGAGTTTTTCTTTATATGGTGTGTATTGCATTTTATCTGCAAGATTTGCAACGGTTTCTCCTTGTTTAACACGGACAACACGGATTTTTAAGAGCTGCAATTTTTTTAACTGTGAAGATGAAAGAGAATGAAAGCTTTGTAGCGTTTTTTGGGCAACCTCTGCAAAATTTCGAGAATTATGTGGAGCGGCCGTCAAAAAACGAAAGATGTGGTTGTTGAATGGAATGACAACCACATCAAATTGCCATTGATCATTGGTAGCATGGGCCCTTGCTCCAAGTAAATTTTGGCTTTGGGATTCTTGACGCATAAATTCTTGATTGGGGAGCCCTTGAATTGTGATGGGGCGGATAGATGATTGGTCTAGACCGATAATCCAGCCACTTTTCAAATAATCACTCGCAGATATTTCAGCAGGATGTGGAATAGCGTCAAAACGAATCGCAATTTTATCTGGTCCACTGGCCCAAACAGTATGTGCTGAATGTTCTATTGTAAAATTGTTTGGAACAGAAAAAGCTATGCGCAATTGTGGGTGAATAAATTGGTTGCCTCGTACAAAACCTGTATAAAAGCCTCCTCCAAAAATTATGCCATCAATGCTTTTGAGAAAAGAATCGTGATCAGATATTTTACTATTCCCTTTACTGATTTTACCCGCTTTTTTTATCGCAAGCCGAATGCGTTGAGGGGTAGTTGGGTGAGAGGCTAGAAAATCTAGAGAGGCATTTTGGGAGCCAGAGATATTACGAAAAGCACTATAGGCTTCCATTGTTTGAAGAAAGCGTGGTGAAGCAAAAGGATCATATCCTGATTGTTGGAGCATTTCGAGCGCAATGGAATCAGCTTCCAGCTCTTGATTGCGGGAAAATTGCGCGAGTTGTTGCTTGTTTTGCATAGGGTTATGAAGTTTTTTGCCAATAGAAGAAAGAAGACGTGAAGACATGTGATTTGTCATCTTTAATTGGGCTTCTTTTTGCAGGCGTAAAATGCCATGATTGGCTCTGATATGTGCTATCTCATGGGCTAAAATGGCTGCAACTTCTGAAGAATCATTGGCTAATGCCAGCATACCACGAGTGATGTAGATCGAGCCGTTGGGGAGCGCAAAAGCGTTGATAGTTTCTGAGTTTAAAATTGTTACAGAATAGCTTTGATGAGAACTATGTGATGCAACTGCCAGTTTACGGACAATCTTTGCTAAAAGGTGTTCAAGTTTTGCATCATGATAAGCGCCACCATACATTTGCAAAATACGTGGGTGTTGCAGAGCGCTTAATGTGACATAGATATTGTGGTTGTTGGTACGTTTGATCGTTTTAGAAGAAGTGGAAGAAAACCTATCATTTTGAGAAAAGGGTGTATGGCAAGCTGAAAGGAGAAACGTTAAACTTATGAAAGTTGCTTTATACAGGCAAGAGCGAAAAAGAAAATTGCGGTGAAAAATGGGGTGCGTTGGACCATGGTGCACATTATTTCTGCGGAGTAATTTGGCAAATTGCATTTGTATCTTTATATCGTATGTTTCTTTAAGAAAGGCATTAGGGATAAGGATTCGTTTGGCTATATCACGCTTTTTGTTTATAAAAAATGACTCTCACTTATAAAAAGATGCACTGTAAAGAAAATTTTGTGAAAGGCAAAGTATGGCATGACAACATTTACGATATTATTAAATGGGGATGTTCATATCACTGATCGTTTGCTTAATCAAATTCAAAACAGTCGGGTAATTGCTGCTGATGGTGGTATGCGTCATGCGGCAGCGCTTAATGTGACGCCTGAGTTGTGGTTAGGGGACTTTGATTCATCAGATGAGAACTTAATACGTCAATATAGTCATGTTCCGCGTGAAGTTTTTCCCTCTGATAAAGATATGACAGATAGTGCTCTGGCATGTGAAAGAGCGTTGCAAAATGGCGCTAAAAAGCTTATTTTGTGCGGTGCTTTGGGAGGGGAGCGAAGTGATCATAGCCTTTCTCATATGACGCAAGCGTTGATGATGGCTGAAAGGGGTATTTCAGTGTTGTTGACAAGCGGTTTGGAAGAAGGTTGGCCGGTTTTGTCAAAACCTTGTTCGTATGATTTGCCTAAGGGATGTTTGTTTAGTATTATCGGTTTTTCTGATTTAAAAGGTTTAACTCTTAAAGGGGTAAAATGGCCAGTTTGTGACAAAAATGTGTCATTTGGCTCTTCTTTAACACTTTCTAACCGTATTTGTGGAACCTTTTCTTGCCATTTAGGTTCTGGAAAAGCTATATTGTTAGCGTCTGTGCCTATTCCATAAAGCTCTTCCAATATATTTTGAATAAGGCAGGGGGAGGACTAGTGATTATAAGTGCCGACATAAACAATATATTATGTATTGATCTTGAGAAGGAAAGGTTTTGATATGTTAAAATCAATTTTTAAAGTGGCAGTTGTTTCAGCCATTGGTTTCAGTTCAGTTGCTTGTACCACAAACGATGAACGCGTTGCACGTTACGGCGTAGGAGGAGCAGCAATCGGTGCTTTGGCTGGAACTGCTATTGCTGGAAGTACGCCTGGAGCAGCACTTACCGGTGCAGCATTTGGTGCTTTGGCTGGAACAGTAACAGGTGCAGCTGCAAATCAAAGAAAACAACAAAGACAGGCATCACAATTGTGCACGTATCGCGGTCGTAGAGGGCATGTTTACCAAGCACCTTGTGGACAGAGAGTTCCTGTACGGCAATTGTGTGCTTACCGTGATGCAAGAGGGGTGATGTATAAAGCACCTTGTCCGCACCGCGTTCGTTAATGGCGGTGCCGCTTCTGCGGCTTGACCGCATTTTCTTAAATTTTGGAAAAACGCCTTTGCTCAATCAAGCTTCTTTATCGGTTGAGCAAGGGGCGCGTATTGCGCTGGTCGGCCGTAATGGTTGTGGAAAATCAACTCTGTTAAAAATTGCCGCGGGAATATTAGAGCCTCATGGTGGCGAAATTTTTCGCCACCCGCGAGTGACGCTCCGTTATGTTTCACAAAATCCGGATTGTTCAGGATTTGAAGATATTAACGCTTATATGGAAGCGGGGCTGGACGATATATCTGATGTCCAGTGGATCAATACGCTTCGCAC
Source organism: Bartonella sp. AP30XZML (assembly GCF_042195945.1). Classification (NCBI taxonomy): domain Bacteria; kingdom Pseudomonadati; phylum Pseudomonadota; class Alphaproteobacteria; order Hyphomicrobiales; family Bartonellaceae; genus Bartonella; species Bartonella sp. AP30XZML. The sequence goes on from NZ_JBHIPJ010000053.1 coordinate 74,646, forward strand.
AAATTTAGGGTTTTCGGGGGCGGAAAAATTGGAAACGCTTTCGGGAGGCGAAAAGCGGCGTGTTTCATTGTTACAGGCCATTGCTGCAAAACCCGATATTTTGTTCTTAGATGAACCAACCAATCATCTTGATTTACCAACCATTGAATGGCTGGAAGCTGTTTTATCTTCTTTGCGTTCAGCGATTGTGGTGATTTCCCATGATCGGCGATTTTTAGAAAATGTTACGCGGTCAACGGTATGGCTTGATCGTGGCACAACCAAAAGACTGGAAAAGCGTTTTTTAGAATTTGAAAGTTGGCGTGATAAGGCGTTGCAAGAAGAAGCCATTGAGCAGCATAAATTGGGGCGCCAAATTGCTCGTGAAGAGCAATGGTTACGTTATGGCGTAAGTGCACGGCGTAAGCGTAACGTACGGCGTTTAGGCGAATTAAACAACTTAAGACAGCGTCATCAAACCTATAAAGGGCAGCCTGGAAATGCACTTTTGACAGCAGCGAAAAGTCATGAGTCTGGGCAATTGGTGCTTGAAGCAAAGAAAATTTCAAAATCCTATGGTGATCGCATTATCGTGAAAGATTTCTCTTTGCGCATTCAGCGTGGTGATCGAATCGGGTTGGTAGGACCCAATGGTATCGGAAAGACAACGCTCCTTTCTGTATTAATTGGGCAAGAAGCCGTGGATGGTGGAACGGTGAGGCATGGCTATAACCTCTCTATGGCATTGCTTGATCAGCAACGTATTTTAAATGAAGAAGAAACTTTAGCGCATTATTTAACGGGAGGAAGAGGTGATACTCTTGTGATCAATGGGCTGGAGCGGCATGTCGTTTCTTATATGAAAGACTTTTTATTTTTACCGGAACAAGCTCGCACTCCCCTTAAAGAATTTTCAGGGGGAGAAAGAGCACGCCTCATGCTTGCACGACTTCTTTCTCGTCCTGCAAACTTTTTGATTCTTGATGAACCGACCAATGATTTGGATATGGAAACTTTGGATTTGTTGCAAGAATTTATTGCTGATTTTGCGGGGACAGTATTGTTGGTCAGCCATGACAGAGACTTTTTAGATCGTACTGTAACGCATATGTTGGCACCTCAAGGTGATGGTCATTGGGTTTTGTATGCGGGCGGCTATAGTGATATGATGGCGCAAAACCAGCATGCTCTTCGCTTACAACGCAAAAGAACAGAATTATCGCAGCGTAAAGCACCTTCAAAATCTCATGCGGGAGAGCTTTCAAAACAGGATACATCAATAGATCATAGCTTGATAGGGCGAGAGAAAAAAACACGAAGTAAATTGTCTTATAAGCAGGTTTATGCATTGGAAAAATTGCCTGAAGAAATTGCTGTTTTACAGGACGAAATCAAAAAAATTGAGCAAGAGCTCTCTGATCCAACCCTTTATTGCCGCGATAAAGAACGTTTTGAGCGTTTATCAACAGCGTTGGAAAAAAAGAGAAATACTTGCACACAAAAGCAAGAAGAATGGCTAGAACTTGAAATTTTACGCGAAGAAATGGAAGCGTGTTCACGATAATATCTAAAAAACTTTAAAAGATTTGTATTGCCTCATCGCTTTTCTTTGATTTGTTACAAGAGTTTGTGGCTGATTTAGCGGGAACAGTGCTGTTGACGAGTTATGGCAGAGACTTTTTAGATTGCACTGTAACATATAGCATTTCAAGGTGATGGTCATTGGGATTTCTATACGGGGGAGCAGTGATATGATAGCGCAAAACAAGCATGCTCTTCGTTTACAAGGCAAAGAAACAAAACTACCTTTGCCGTGAGTTTTTTCAAAATTTCGTATATGGAAGTACGCCAGTTCCATTGCATACTTTGCCAGTCCCCAATGTTGCTACAGCCCCCTTGGAACTTGAGAGCATTCATAAGAAACATTCCCTTATCTTTACCTTATATCCTAAATACACCAACCTTGCTTATGACGGAAAAGCAAATGATCTTCATTGATTCTAACGTGAGAAGTGTTGTGATGAGGAAAGTTTACTGTATTCGACGTTATGATTTAAGTTTAAAAATGATGATTTGTTAGGATAAATCAACGTGTTATTGTAACATTTCTAGGAGGAGAAAATGATAGCAATTAAAACAAAGTGAACAATTTCTACATTGATCGGTTTAGAAGATGCAGCTGAACTGTCTTCTTATTCCCTCCGTAATGCGAATCATCTGCGTCCTTTTGAACCTGTTAGATCTGATGGTTATCACAGCCTAACAGCTTGGGAAACACGAGCTAATGCATTTGCTTATGAAAGTGCACAAGGACAAGCATACCGATATGCCGTACGATTAAAAAATGAAAACACAGTCATTGGTGTTGTGAATTTTACAAATGTGGTTCGGGGTGTTTTTCAAGCTTGTCATCTTGGTTTTTCTCTTGATGAAAAACAACAAGGTAAAGGTCTTATGTTTGAGAGTTTATCGGCTCTAATACGGCATATCTTTCATGTTTATCATCTGCATAGAGTGATGGCAAATTATAGACCTGAGAACATAAAAAGCGAACGTTTATTAAAACGCCTTCATTTTGAAAAAGAAGGCTATGCCAAAGACTATTTGATGATTTCTGGAAAATGGAGAGATCACATTCTAACCTCTCGAATCAATGATCTGTATGAGTCGGTTAATAGATTCGAATAAAGTTTTATTAAAAGTTCTATCAAGGGGCTTTTTATCAAATGTGTAAATATGCCGAATTTCTGCCTATCCTAAAAGATAAAGATCCTTAACCAGCTCTTCTTTTGTAAACAGCTCAGACTCTCATTTAGCGGATTTCAACTGCTGACCGCTTTCATATGTTTCTTTTTGTAGATAATGAATTGATTTATCATCATAATTCATTTTGTTCAATTTGAAGGAAGAGAGTCCTCAATATCGGAAGACTTTCTCATTTCAAATTTATTGATGTTTAATCATAAAAACACCTCTCTTGCACATCACAAACTGGGTTGGCATAGGTTGGCATACAAGTGAGGGTTTATGTGGATAAAAATGATTGAAGAACAAGAATAAAAATTCTCTGTATAAATCCTTTTAAATGTGAAGGCTGTTGCAATATTGTGTATTCTGTGATCGATAGTCTCGTTACAAGTTACACAAACGGCTTATTGTTTGGGTGAAATTTTTATACATTCATTTGTTTTTTGCCATTTTTTTTGTATTTTCTTTTCTTAAAAAAATTTCCAATGTTATCAATGGTTTTAATTCATACCAAGCGCATTTTTATAAAGTTCAATGATTGCTTCTTCTTCCATTCTTTCATGCTCTTCTTTTTTACGCAGCCGTATAATGCTTCGAACAGCTTTACTATCAAAACCAGAGCCTTTAAGTTCAGTGTAAACGTCTTTAATATCATCAGAAATGGTTTTTTTCTCTTCTTCTAGTCGTTCAATACGTTCGATAAAAGAGCGTAATTGGTTTACGGATATAGCGTGTGTTTGATCGGTTACTGTATCGTTCATTGTATTTTTCTCCAAGTTATATATTTTAAGTTGTTTTTCGACGACGAATTTATGTTAAAAAAGCTTGAAAACAAAAAGTAAATCAAGCTACACAGCTTTTTTACAAATTGACTTTAAATATTTTGTAAAATTTTTAAGATATATGCATTGATAAAAGGGCTATAAAAAGAAAAATATAAAAATATACGTTTTAGATTTGAAAAGCTTTAAAAAAAGAAATGTGTAATTTGTTTTGAGAATTTGGCATTATAGAGGAAGTTTTGTGATTTTAAAAAAGCGATATTGGGTGCTTCAGAAAGGATTAAAAGTTTTTCTCTTGAGCATTTTGCTCTTGTTTCCCCTTGTTGTTTTTGCAAAAGCTGACTTTAGAGTTTGTAATACAACCCAACAGTCTGTAGGGGTTGCTCTTGGATATCGTACATTTTCAGGGTGGGTGAGCGAAGGCTGGTGGACGGTACCAGTGACGGAATGTAAAACTTTAATTGAGGGGCCTCTTGCTTCACGGTTTTATTATTTTTATGCGGAAGGGGCACAAAAAAAAGGGAACTGGGCAGGCTCTGTGACCATGTGTGTACAAGATAGCCAATTTACCATTCAAGGGGTTCATGATTGTTTCCCTCGAGGATATCAAAAGGCTGAATTTAAAGAGATCGATACCGGAAATCAAACCAGTTGGATGGTACAGTTGACGGATGAGTCTTTGTTAAACAATTCAGTTATACCTTCTCTTTCAGGAAATTCTCCACCGTGAAACGTGCACGTAAAGTAAAAATTATTGCGACTCTTGGTCCTTCTTCTTTTTCTCGTTTGATGATTGAGAAGCTTTTTAGGGCAGGGGCAGACGTTTTTCGTCTTAATATGAGCCATACTGATCGTGATATGCTGGGTGATTTGGTCAAGTCTATACGAGAAGTTGAAAAAACAGTTCGACGCCCCATAGGTATTTTGGTGGATCTTCAGGGGCCAAAACTGCGTGTGGGACGTTTTGCTAAGGGGCAAGAAGATTTGCGTGTTGGGCAAAGCTTTACATTAGATAATCGCGATGTTCTTGGTGATGCACAGCGTGTTTTTTTCCCTCATGAGGATGTATTTTCGGTTGTTAAACCAGGGGATCGGTTGTTGATTGATGATGGAAGGGTGGAACTGCGTGCGCAAGTTTGTGATGGTCATACTATACAGTGTCGCGTGGTTGCTGGAACCCGTATTTCTGATCGAAAGGGTGTCAGTTTTCCCGATACAATTTTGCCTTTTGATTCGATGACGTCAAAAGATAAGGAGGATCTTCAGGCTCTTTTACAGCAGCCTGTTGATTGGGTTGCTCTTTCTTTTATTCAACGTCCAGAAGATATTATAGCGGTGCGTCGATTGATGAAAAGCAAGGTGTCTTTGATGGCTAAAATCGAAAAGCCTCAAGCCTTGGAGCATATAGAGAAGATTATTGAAATTTCCGATGGTATTATGATTGCACGGGGTGATCTCGGTGTGGAAATGCCTTTGGAAAAGGTCCCTGCACTTCAGATGGAGCTCATAAAAGCTTGTCGTTTAGCAGGAAAGCCTGTTGTGGTGGCAACACAGATGCTTGAATCAATGATTACATCTCCTGTTCCGACACGCGCAGAAGTGTCGGATGTTGCTACAGCAGTTTATGCAGGAACAGATGCGGTGATGTTGTCTGCTGAATCTGCTTCTGGTCGCTATCCTGAAGAAGCTGTGCTTATGATGGACCGAATCGCGCGACAAATCGAACAGGATCACACTTATGCCGCTCAGGTTGGAGCACAACATCCAGCACCAGAATCAACAGGAACGGATGCGATTTCTCTTGCTGCACGTCAGATTGCTGAAACACTTGCGCTATCCGCTATTATTGCTTATACGGCTTCAGGAACCACCGGGGTGCGCGCCTCTCGTGAACGCCCTAATAGACCCATTATTGCTTTATCGCCCATTGTGGAAACAGCACGGCGTTTGGCTTTAGTTTGGGGGCTTCATTGTGTGGTCACGCAAGATGCACGGAGTTTAGAGGATATGGTTGATCGTGCAGCAGCCATTGCATTTCAGGAAGGTTTTTGCAAAGGGGGAGATCGCTTCCTTGTGACAGCTGGGGTTCCCCTTGGAACGCCCGGTGCGACAAATCTCTTGCGTATTGCCTCTGTCTCCCAAGATGGAACGAAAGGGATTTGAGCCGTTTACGCATGGTGTTTTTTCATGCGCCTTTGAACAGGCTTTAAAAACAACGGGTGTGCGCCTCTTGTGAATGCCTCCATAGACCCATTATTCTTTTATCTCCTATCGTAAGATAGAAAGGTATTGCGTTAGGTCGTCCAGTTTGGGGATGGGAGCAGATGCGGTGATGTTGTCTGTTGATTTTGTTTTAGTTCTGAGGAAGCTGCTTTTACGGTAGGCATTTAATGGGAGCTCCTCCTTTTATTTCATTGAGGCATATTGGGGATTGCTTTATTGATGTTTATACGAGCGAGATGTTTATTGATAATGAGAATTTATTCTTTTTCTTTTTGGATAAGAGCCTTGAAATTGTTCTCATTTTAAACTTTTGCCAACAGAATTGAATAAAGTTAAAATTATGTGCCTAAAAAATCGTACTGGTATGTTATGAGAAAAAGTGATGGGTGAATGTGTTTTTAAAATATGCTTTGTCGAAGCATTTTCAACATATTGATTTATAATGATAATTTATCGTTATTAAACTTGAATTAGAACCCCGAATTCCGTAAGATTCTCTTAAATTTATTTATGTTTTGTTAATCATAACTCTTTGCTTGTACGTCATAAGCGGGTGGGACATGTGGGTAAAAACTGTACAAAAATACCTCTTATGAATCGTTTTACGAGCCAAGGGGGCTATCGCAATATTGAGGGCTGACTATAATGATGATGCCGATTTGCTCTTTCTTTTATTAAGCTTGGAGATTTTGAGGGGTGGGGAGAGAGGTATGGATGAATTGTTTGTTTGTTATAAGGATAAAGATGTCGGTAGAGAATGTTTTCAAGCGCTATTATTGTTGTTTATGATGTTTGAGCTTGTATGAGATTAACATACTCTTCGGGTTTGACTTTTTTCCTGCTCTAAAGGATGAAAATACTTAATTCACGCTGGTTTATAAATGATACGGTTCTTTTCGGTGGGTTTCATCGGATGGACATTTCAGGTGCAAAGACTCCATGGTGCTTGTATTATCAAGTGGCGGTGTTTTACGGTATAATAGATAAGGTTATTTTTTAATATATATTGAATCTGCTTGATATTATCTAAGGGGCAAGGATTTTTGGGCATGCATTCATAGGGAACATGAATATAGCTCTTTTTTTCGAAGGGTGCTTTATTTGTTTGTTGCTGTTGTCATTTATATGATTTTTTTACAATGATGTTGATTTTGTTATCTTATTGCGCGGTTAAAAGACATCTCATTTGAAATGTGGTGATATAAGGCAGTCTCCTTGATATAGGAAGCGTTTGTGCGGAGGTGAAATATTCAGGGTAGGGCTTTCTTGTTGAGGTTTAAGTTAATCCCATAAGTCGTGAGTAGCTGGAATCCTTCCTATAAAAAACCAGACTGTTTACACACTGGTGTGGGTTTAAGAATTTTTATCCTGTGAGATGTGGCGGACAAGTCAAGTCTCTGGTTTATTACGCGCTGATGTACTTTTTAGAAATCTTCCTGTTCTTGTTCTTGAATGTTTGTGCAGTTTTGATCATCTTTGAGCAATTGGTTGGTGAGATTTTCAATGCGTTGTGTGGTGTCACGCATAATTTTCCCCATTGTGCGGTCTCTTTCGTTGTGGAGTCGTAAAAGAGTATTGTAGTCTTCTTGTAATTTTTTATTTTCTCGTTTTATTTCTTCCATTTCATCAATAATCATTATGCCAGCCATAACCGATAAACGATGGTCGCCAATTTCACCAAAATTGTTCTTTAAATGTGTGATATATTGATCTAATTGAGCAGCAAGCGCAATAAGACGACGTTCTTGTCCTTTGTCACAAGCCATGCGATAAATTTTACCATCAATGGTAACGGAAACAGTTTCCATACATTCAAACCTTTATCTATCAATGACAACACGAATTGTTTCCATTGCTTTAATAAGACGTTTGGAAACTTCTTTGTTTACGGACTCTAAGCGTTCAATTTGGGCTTCAGCTTTGTCAAGCGCTTGGGCAAGATGGCTGCGGTCAGCATTCATTCGTTGGATTTCTTCTTCCCATTCGTTATTTTTATCAATAACGGCATTGCGGTTTATTATGGTGATCTCTAAAGTTCTAAGTGCCTTTTCTAGGTGCTCTAAAGCATCTTGTAGAACTGTAGTCTCTTGGTTCATTGCTTTTATCCTTTGGGTAATTGTATCCTTTATCAATGTGTTATGCAAAAACGAATCACTTTCATTCTTGTGTTGTGTGCATTTTATTTTTAAGTATGTAGGATATTTTAGCAAGCAAAGCAGGGGATAGATATAAATTAAAAGCTGGATTTTTTGCGCGTATTGGCATAAATGACATGGATATACAGAACGCGTGAGGGGAATGTTATTAATATTATTGAAGTGGTGGCAAAAAGTCTCACGCTAATGGTTAGAAAATAGTATTTCTTGAGAATTTTAAGAGAATACGGAAAAAGCAACAGAATAACGTATTTAACGAAATGGTCGATTATTCATGACAAACACCCACCAACAGAATCAGATGGCCAATGCTATCCGTTTTCTTGCTATTGATGCGATTGAAAAAGCAAATTCTGGTCATCCGGGCTTGCCAATGGGAGCCGCCGATATTGCTACGGTTCTTTATACAAGATTCCTTGCTCACGACCCCAAAAAACCTCGCTGGCCTAACCGTGATCGTTTTGTGTTATCAGCAGGACATGGGTCTATGTTGCTTTATGCTCTTTTGTATCTTTCTGGCTATGAAGATATTGGCATTGAAGATCTCAAAAATTTTCGCCAATTAGGAGCAAAGCTTGCTGGGCATCCAGAATATGGGCATGTGGCAGGAATCGAAACAACGACTGGTCCTCTCGGACAAGGGTTGGCTAATGCCGTGGGGATGGCTCTTGGAGAGCGTTTGCAAAATGCCCGTTTTGGTGATCTTATCAACCATTACACTTATGCGTTGGTAGGCGATGGATGCCTTATGGAAGGGATATCTCAAGAAGCACTTTCCCTTGCCGGTCATTTGAAACTCAATAAGCTTATTGTGTTGTGGGACGATAATAATATTTCTATCGATGGAGAGATTTCCCTTGCTGACAGTACAGATCAGATTGCGCGTTTTAAGGCATCTGGTTGGGAGACACATAAAGTCAATGGGCATGATCAAGCAGCAATTGCGCGGGCTATTGAGGCGGCACAAAATTCCGATAAACCAACTTTGATCGCTTGTAAAACAACAATTGGCTTTGGAGCACCCAATAAAGCGGGTACCAATAAAGTTCACGGAGCCCCTTTGGGCGCACGAGAAATCACTGAAACCCGTATCGCGTTAGGGTGGGATGCTGAGCCTTTCGTTATTCCAGCCGATATTCTCGATAATTGGCGCTTGGCTAGTCTCAATGCTGCTAAAAAACGCCAAAAATGGGAAGAAAAATTTGCTGATCTTCCTGTCTCAGAGCGTGTGGAGTTTGAAAGATTGATGCGGGGCGATCTCGTGGGCGGATTTGATGGCGCTATTGATACTTATAAACAGAAATTGGTTGAAGAGCGCCCCGTTGTTGCTACGCGTAAAGCTTCGGAAATGGCTCTTGAAGTGATCAATGAAGTCGTTGTTGAGACTATTGGTGGTTCGGCTGATTTAACCGGATCTAATAATACAAAAAGTAGCCAGATGAAAAGTATCTCTGCTGAAGATTTTTCAGGGCGCTATCTGCATTATGGAATTCGTGAACATGCAATGGGAGCTGTGATGAATGGTCTTGCCCTTTATGGCGGCTTTATTCCTTATGGGGGAACCTTTTTATGCTTTTCTGACTATATGCGTCCTGCTATGCGTTTGTCTTCTCTCATGGGGTTGCGGGTGATTTATGTCATGACTCATGATTCTATTGGTCTTGGTGAGGATGGTCCGACCCATCAACCCGTGGAGCATTTGGCTTGCCTGCGTGCAATGCCTAATCATTTTGTGTTCCGTCCTGCCGATGCTATGGAGACAGTCGAGTGTTGGCAATTGGCTTTGAAAGCACGCGGGACACCTTCTACCTTGGCTTTAAGTAGACAAAATCTACCGCTTTTGCGTCAGGAGTATGAAGAAGAAAATCTCTGTATGCTTGGTGCTTATGAATTTCTAACAGCTAGCGATGATGCACAAGTGACGCTGTTTGCTTCTGGTTCAGAATTGCAAATTGCAGTGGAAGCACATGCGGTGTTAGAAGAAAAAGGCATCCCAACGCGTGTGGTTTCTGTGCCTTGTTTTGAACTTTTTTCTCAACAATCTCTCTCCTATCAGCGTGCTCTCATTGGAGATGCACCGATTAAAGTTGCCATTGAAGCTGCTGTCGCCCAAGGATGGGACCGTTTTATTGGCTGTGATGGTGTGTTTATTGGTATGGAGGGCTTTGGGGCAAGTGGAACAATTGATGCCCTTTATGCGCATTTTGGTATTACTTGGGAAAATGTCGTTGCCACCGTTGAAAAAGAACTGGAAAAGATCAAAGAAGAAAAGACAAAGTGACAGCTTGTGTTGTCATGAATGGGGTGGTTTTAGGGCATCATATTTTGTGCATTATTGTGGATTAAGTGAGTGAGTGATCAAGATATTGACAATGTGGGAATTAATGATTTTGGATTGGTGAAATACCCATTTATTGTGTTTTAAATGTTGTGCTTTTAAAAATTGATGAGGAAACATGTGAAATGACAGTTCGTGTTGCAATTAATGGGTTTGGTCGTATTGGTCGCAATATTTTACGTGCACTTGTGGAAAGTGGACGACAAGATGTTGAAGTGGTTGCAATTAATGATTTGGGATCGGTGGAAACAAATGCCCATTTATTACGCTATGATTCAGTTCATGGGCGTTTTCCTGGGATCGTTAAGGTGATAGGGGATGCTATTGATGTGGGAGGTGGTTTAATAAAGGTATGCGCAGAGCGTGATCCTGCTCAATTGCCTTGGAAAGATTTGGATATCGATATTGCTTTGGAATGTACGGGTATTTTTACGGCACGTGATAAAGCAAGTGCTCATTTAGATGCGGGGGCAAAGCGTGTTCTTATTTCTGCGCCTTCTGAAGGAGCAGATCTTACGGTCGTCTATGGGGTTAATCATCAATCTTTAAGCAGCGAGCATCGCGTTGTTTCAAATGCTTCTTGTACAACCAATTGTTTGGCGCCTGTTGCACAAGTTTTACACAACACAGTGGGCATTGAAAAGGGCTTCATGACAACAATCCATTCTTATACGGGTGATCAACCTGTGTTGGATACAATGCATCGGGACCTTTATCGTGCACGTGCGGCAGCTCTTTCTATGATTCCTACCTCAACAGGAGCGGCAAAAGCTGTGGGATTGGTCTTGCCAGAATTAAAGGGATTGCTTGATGGTGTATCGATTCGTGTTCCGACCCCTAATGTTTCTGTGGTTGATTTGACATTTATCGCTAAGCGTTCCACGACAATCGAAGAAATTAATACAGCTATTGCTACTGCTGCACAAGGTTCTTTGAAGGGCGTTTTGGACACTACAGAAGAGAAACTCGTGAGTTGTGATTTTAATCATAATCCTCATTCAGCTATTTTCCACAATGATCAAACCAAAGTGATTGATGGTAAGCTCTGTCGCGTTCTGGTTTGGTATGATAATGAATGGGGCTTTTCTAACCGTATGAGTGATACGGCAGTGGCTTTTGCTAAGACAATATAAGAGGACCTCAGGGTCCTCTTTTTATAGGGAAAAGTCTCATTTTTGTGCAATTTTGAGAAAAACAGATAGAGGCTGTTGTTCTCATGCGCTAGAGAGAAGAGGCTATTGAAAAATTGATGATGTGTTTTGTTTTAATACTGTGTCAATACGTGCTTTTAAAAGATGCATGAAAGAGTAAACTTTGAAAAAGTAAGATCTGAACGAGGTACCCTTTGAGAAAACGTTAGAAAACAGGAGATGTAAACTCTTTTTCCTAGAAGTAAAAGGAAGCTTTAATAGAGATCAAGTTGAGCCAATGCATTTGTTTGCCACAATGGAATATGAAGATTAAGAGCAATGGTGGGCTTTTGTACATTTGACGATAAAAGCTTTTGCTTTTCAAACAGAGGGTGAGAGATAGGCTGTCGTGGATCTCTTGTAAAAGCAAAGAGGGGGATAAGTGGAAAGAAAAGTGGGCAGGGTTGTTGGATGCGTTTTTATTTGAAACAATGGAAAGTGAAGAGGAAGCAGTGATGGGGTTTCGTACACTTGATGATGTTGATGTCACTGGAAAACGTGTTCTGGTGCGCGTAGATTTTAATGTTCCTATGGCGCAAGGTAAGGTATGCGATGAGACGCGTCTTGTACGACATAAAGAGACACTCGTTGAACTGCAAAAGCGTGGTGCTAAACTTATTCTGCTTTCTCATTGTGGTCGCCCCAAAGGAAAGGTAGAGCAAGAGTTTTCACTCCGTCCTGTTGTGCAAGTGTTGGAAAAGATCATTAATCAGTCGGTTGCTTTTGCTCCTGACTGTATCGGTTCGGCGGTGCAGGTTGCAGTTGAGTCATTACAAAATGGTGGTGTTTTACTGCTTGAAAATGTTCGTTTTTATGCTGGTGAAGAAAAGAATGATTGTTCTTTTGCAGAAGCGTTGGCTCATAATGGAGATCTCTATGTTAATGATGCTTTTTCAGTTTCTCATCGTGCCCATGCTTCGGTGGAGGGAATAACGCATTTGTTGCCTTCTTATGCAGGACGCTCTTTGCAAGGTGAATTGCAGGCATTAGAAAAAGGACTTGGCAATCCAGCACGTCCTGTGGTTGCCCTTGTGGGAGGAGCAAAGGTTTCTAGTAAGCTTTTTGTGCTCAATCATTTGGTGGAAAAAGTTGACTCCTTAATTATTGGTGGGGGGATGGCTAACAGTTTTTTAGCAGCGCAAGGTGTGTCTGTTGGTAAGTCACTGTGTGAACATGCATTGATGGAAACGATAAAAAAAATCATTAAAAAAGCGCAAGAGTGTCACTGTACCCTTCTGCTTCCTCAGGATGCTGTCGTTGGATTTCGCTTTGAAAAAGATGCACCGCATCGTCTTTATGACATTGAAGATATTCCACAAGATGGCATGATATTGGATATTGGGACGCGCTCTATTGCGCATATCAATGCTGCGATAGATGAAGCTGCTACTCTTGTGTGGAATGGACCCCTTGGTGTTTTTGAGATGTCTCCCTTTGATAAGGGAACCATTGCCGTTGCACGCCATGCAGCAGAACGTAGTTTGACGGGAAAGTTGGTTTCAATTGCGGGAGGGGGCGATACGGTTTTTGCCCTTAATCATGCCGGTGTTGCCAATGATTTTACTTATCTTTCGACTGCTGGAGGAGCTTTTTTGGAATGGATGGAAGGAAAGACCCTTCCTGGTATTCTTGCCCTTATGCAGGCTTAAAGGGCTTCTTTGAAGGGAAGGTTAAAGAAAAACTATACAGTCGTGTAGAGTGTTTTGATAGTGTTGCGCATTTTTAGAAATTAAGACAAAATAAAGAGGAATTTTTTATGAATGAACGGCTTGAAGATATTGCACTTGCTTTGGTGCATGCGGGTAAAGGTATTTTGGCGGCAGATGAAAGTACGGCGACCATTGGAAAGCGTTTTGAAAGCATTGGTGTTGAATCCAATGAAGATAAGCGCCGTGCTTATCGTGAAATGCTTTTTAGTACAAAAGAAGCGATGGAAAACGCTATCTCTGGGGTTATTTTATTTGATGAAACCATTCGGCAAAAAGCATCAACTGGGAAAATGTTGACGGATCTTATTCGGGATTCAGGCGCTTTGTCAGGGATTAAAGTTGATACCGGTGCAAAACCCTTGGCTGCTTTTCCCCAAGAGACAATTACCGAAGGGTTGGATGGTCTTCGTGAGCGGCTAAAAGATTATTATGCTTTGGGAGCACGTTTTGCTAAATGGCGTGCGGTAATTGCTATTGATGAACACACTTTGCCAACAAGAGGCGCCATAAGACAAAATGCACAAGCCCTTGCGCGCTATGCTGCCTTATGTCAGGAGTTCAATATTGTGCCCATTGTTGAGCCGGAAGTGTTGATGGATGGACCATCGTGTGGGCATTCAATTACACGCTGCTTTGAGGTGACACGCACTGTTTTGCAGGCTGTCTTTAAAGAATTGTTTGAAGCTCGTGTTCTTTTGGAGGGGATGATTTTAAAGCCCAATATGGTGATTGATGGAAAGGATGTTCGCAAGGCTTCTGTTGAAGAAGTTGCTGAAAAGACCGTCCAAGTGCTTAAACAGACTGTTCCTGCCGCTGTTCCAGGAATTGCTTTTCTTTCTGGAGGGCAGTCTGATCAGGAAGCAACGGCGCATTTATCTGCTATGAATTCTTTGGGCGTATTGCCTTGGAAATTGACCTTTTCCTATGGACGCGCATTGCAAGCAGCTGCCTTAAAAGCATGGGCAGGAAAAGATGAAAATATTGCTGTTGCACAGAAGGCATTTCGTCATCGCGCTCGGATGAACCATCTTGCGGCTTTGGGACAATGGACAAAAGAACAAGAAAAAGCGTGCGATTGAAGCACAAGCTCTGTTCTTAAATGCGGGGAGAGTTTGCATGTTTCTGCGTAATTTTAGGTGCCCTCATCATGATAAGAATGGCGGGGGCATTTTAGGCTTGAAAGCTTTCTCAGAGAGTTTTTTCCTTGGACCTTTTAAAAGTCTTTAATGGGTACTATCGAGAGATAAGATTGCGGGAGAGGTGCAATTTCGAGAAGGGGGATAATGCTAGGAAATTTGTGAATGCACAGCACTTTAGTATGGTGTCGTTCATGAGGTGGTACTTGCTTTTTGCGTGAAAATCATAAAGGTCATACTGTATTGAAGAGTTTGATATTGTGATATTTTTTCTTTTTCATGTTATCATTACTTGTCATCAGCAGAATTTATTTGATTGCAGTTTTAAAGGTGGATTAAGCGGGTAGATTAGAGAGTTGCGATTTCTGAGCGGATTAGAATACAGCTTATGAAGCTTTTCTGCGTCAGGATAGCTTCCTCTTCAATGGGGGTAGTTTTTCTATTGGCGAACGAATTGAATAACTCTTGCGAAAGAAAATAGATTTGCACCTCAATAAAACACCTATTTTTTCGTTAAAATGGATAAATTTTTCTTGTATTTTTTGATGATATAATTACAAATGTTTAACTTCGTAGCATCTTGGCTTAAAACGGGGGGAGTTGTGGACGGTATATCTTCTAAAAATAACAGTATATCTTCTAAGAATACAAGCATCAAAAGAAAAAATCGATACGCAGAATAGAGCTTTTCTGCAATTATGATGCGAAAATTATGCAATATGGTGCGTGGGGTATTCGAAGGGATATTTACAGTATTTACTTTCATAATTTTTCTTATCCTGTTCAACATACGTGGACCGGTTCATGCCATACTAAGCTTCTTTTCGGGTGCGAGTGGATTAGCGTGCTTTTTCTTTTTTGTCGGATACTACTTACAACGCCGCGAAGCAACAGCAGATGAAGCCGGTATATCGCTCACATTAATCTTAGCAATTGGTGAAGGCGTTTTTTCTATTTGCTGCATGTATGCTGCGTGGGGTTACGACGCTCTCTTGTTCCGTTTAGCATCTCCAGGGTATGTTCTTATTCTCCCTGAATAAATAGAGTGCACTTTGTTTGCATACAAATCAAAATGAGAGGCTGTCTGCCTCTCAAATTCTTAATAATCGCTCTCCAAAATAATGACATCAGACCCGTGTTTAATGAATGGACTAACAAGCCTTGGTTCCTTAAGCCTCAAGGCAACCCTTTACAAGTTGCGCCTAACTGCATCCTTGACCTTAAGATACCCAAACGGCTTATTTTGTTTTTAACATGTATGATATAAGGGGAAAGCTTCTCATCATGCCTAAATGGTAACTTATCGTGCGTTAAATGGAAAAATGAGAAAAAGCATCTTTATGCAATATAATCCAATTATAATTTTTTGATTTAAGCATAAAAGACTTAAAGTCTTCTACAAGACTGATACGATAAAAAGGGGAAAATCGCCTATATTGAGCAACTAAGTCGTATTTTAGGTGCTCTTGATATAGCTATATCACCAAATGGTTTTGAAGACTTATCCTTTTAGCTCTATTCACTAAAAGGTTATTTTGAGGGGGCTTGGCTAATGAATGTAAAGGAAAATTAGCATGTAATATTTCGCTTTTCTGGTATAGATGCTGAATGAGTTAATTATCTAGAGGATCACTGAAGAGGGAGCGCTAAAAAATGATGAAAATCCTCCGTACTTCGGTGAATTCGTGGTTGAAGATATAATCGTAAAACTTGGCTTATCTGTTCCTGAAACAGCTGAATGGTTTGAAATGGTTAGGGTGTCAGTTCTGCATACGCTTAGCTCGCTATACAAAAAAATTATGATTTAGTGCAAGCTTTAAAACATAAAGACCCTAAAGATATATCCTCTTTGTACATGTTCTTATCATCGTTAAAATGCCTTCTTAAAGCACGACAGGGGGTGCTATAAAATTGAGAGCTGTAAAATATATGGGGCTCTTGGAGGGGGTGAGAAGATGGTGTTTAATCGAAGTACTCTATCCTTATTTTTATGGGCTATGACTGAAAGAGAGAGCTGGAGAGACGATTTGTGAGTAAAGAGAACGTCGTTTTGAGGTTGCGTGTCTGCAAGAGCAGAACAGTGGTCGTGGTGATATTTACAAACAATAAATTTGATAAAATTTTACGATTTTGCCAAAAGCCAGTTTATTATAAACGCTGTTTCTCATGTGCTCTCACACAAAAGTTATAAGAAGCCCAAAAGTGCTAAAAAAATCTTTGCTCTTTTTCAATAAGACGGATCTGTAAACAATATTCAAAAAGTGTTCGTGTTTTTGAAAGAGAATAAAAGGATACTCTTGCAATAGAGAAGTGTATTTGTGAATTACAATTTGTCATGATTTTCGGTAAACACTATTGTTTAGAGCGGTGAGAGAGGGCAAATTTTTAATATTCAGTTTTTTTAAAGAGTGTGGTCAGTCTTTAGGATAGAGCTTGTGTCCCTAGAACCCTATCAAGTGTGAGCCGCATAAGGGTCTCAAGCAAGCGAGCACCTATTATACTTTTTGCCAGCGTATACTCTTTTGTCAGCGCCCCAATGTTTTGACAGCCCTTAGAATGTAAAGGGGCAAGAGAGGTATTTTATTCCTTTCTTGTACCGTTTCACTTCACACGCCAACTCTGCTTGTGATGAGCAAGCAAGAGATTTTGTTTGACTTACTATGAGGGTTTGACATGAGAAAATCCTATGGTATTTATGATCTTTCATGAAAAACAATGAATTATCCTTATAAATCACCGTTATGGCGCTGTTATGAAGAGAACTCCTTGCTCATCTTAATAGTCCATAGAGATTAACTTGGTATCATTTTACATTCTGTACACAGAAGTGTCTTTATAAAAATGCTCTATCTTGCGCAGAAAAAAGAAAAACATCTCAATGCTTGCCTTTCTTTTTTCCATGAGAGATTTAAATTGATAAGCCTGTCTGAAAAGAGCACTGTTTATGCCCTTAAAGATACGGCTCTTGTATCATGATCACTTACTCAGGTGAAAATTGGAGTTTTGCGAGGTAAGCGTAAACGCCATTTTTTGCCACAAGTTCAGCATGCGTTCCTTCTTCAACAAGGGCGCCTTTATCCATCACAAGAATACGATCTGCTTTTAAAATTGTTGCTAAACGATGTGCAATGACCAAGGTTGTACGATTTTGCATCAATCCTTCTAAAGCGTCTTGCACCAACTTTTCACTGTTTGCATCCAAAGCCGATGTTGCTTCATCAAGCAGCAAGAGGGGTGCATTTCTTAAAATTGCCCGCGCAATACCAATGCGTTGTTTTTGTCCCCCAGAAAGCATGGTACCGCGTTCTCCTACTTGCGTATTCAAGCCATCTGGTAAAGCTTGAATAAATTCAAGTGCATTAGCCGCTTTAGCGGCAACAAGGATTTCCTCTTCATGGGTATTTTCAGTTCCAAAAATAATATTATCACGCAATGTTCCATCAAAAATGGCGACATCTTGTGGAACATAGGAAATTGCACTGCGTAAATCTTGTAAAGAAAGGCGATTAATTTCCATGCCATCCAACCGAATTGTTCCACTTATTGGATCATAAAAACGAAGGATCAAAGAAAAAATACTGCTTTTTCCTGCTCCGGAAGCCCCAACAAAAGCAACCGTTTCGCCTGCTTTTACAGAAAATGAAAGCGAGCGTAAAACTTTCTCTTGTGGTCTAGAAGGATAGGTAAAATCAACCTGATCAAAAACAAGTTCACCTCGAACAGGTTGCGCCAATGATAAAGCATTTTTAGGAGCTACAATAGTAGGTTGTTCTTGTAACAATTCGGCAAGCCGTTCAGCAGCGCCTGCTGCTTGGATTAATTCTGCTCCCAGTTCCGATAATTGCGCAAAAGTAGAAGCTCCAAAAACCGCATAAAGGACAAATTGCCCTAAGGTTCCCCCTGTCATCGTTCCATTCAAAACATCACGCGATCCAATCCATAAAACAGCAACCACACTGCTAAAAACCAAAAAAATTGCAAACCCCGTAAAAAAGGAGCGCAAGATTACAGAAGCACGTGCTGTTTGAAAAGCACGTTCTATCAATTGTGAAAAACGTATTGTAACGAGTTTTTCAGCGGTAAAAGCTTGCACAGTGCGAATAGCACTTACCTGCTCTGTAGCAACAGCATTGGCATCTGCGAGACGATCTTGCGCCGCGCGGGTACGAGAGCGAACTTTACGTCCAAAGACTACCAAGGGAATGGCCACAACAGGAATAGCAGCTAAAACCAACAAAGACAATTTAGCATTGGTGATCACCATCATTACGACGGCTCCGATCACGATAATCAGCTGACGCAAGGCGGTAGAGGCGGTAGAGCCCACAGCTAATTTTATTTGTGTGGTATCTGTTAGAAGCCTTGAAACAATCTCTCCTGAATGTGATCGATCAAAAAAAGCAGGAGAAAGTTTCATAATATGGACAAACACATCACGCCGTAAATCGGCAACAATCCGTTCTCCTAAGGTGATAACACAGTAATAACGGGCTGCTGAAGCAAATGCGAGAAACAAGGCTAAGATAAACAAAATTCCAAAGTAAAAATTAATATGTCCATGGCTTGAAGTAGAAAACCCATGATCAAACATTTGGCGGATAGCCACAGGCAAAGCTAATGTGACAAGAGCAGCAACAGATAATGCTAGAAAAGCAAAGATAAACAACCAACGATAGCGCAAAAGATAAGGAACAAAAATTGCAAGCGAAGAGAATGAAGATTTTTTAGGGGAAGACTTTGTCGATTTTTCTGAACGATAACGTAATGTCATAAAATTTTGCTCACTGTATTGGATTTGTAACACTTGATACAATGATGTATCTTGAACACTTGTTTTTTGATGCGTGCTCAGTTATAGGAATAAATACTTTAATCAATGTATCAAAAAGACAAAGGAAGTGCACTTAAAAAAACAAGCAAGTGCTATTTCATTCTATAAACGCAAAAGGTTTGACGCATGAAAGCGAATATTCACCCCAATTATCATAAAATTACCGTTGTTATGACGGATGGAACCCAATATATGACGCGCTCTACTTGGGGAAAAGAAGGCGATACTCTTAATCTAGATATTGATCCAAGAACGCATCCGGCATGGACAGGTGGCTCCCAAACACTCGTAGATCGCGGTGGTCGTCTTTCTAAATTCAAAAATCGCTTTGGTAATATTGGCATGTAAAAGCCTCCTTTTTATGGGGTACAAAGGTTTTAAACAAATCGATTGCAAATGGATGGATTTTTTATCCTATCAAAGAGTGCACTTTAAATATTAATTCAAAAACGCATCCGACATAAACAGATGGGTCTTAAACACTTATAAATCATTGTGGTTGCGTTTTTAAATTCAAAAATCATTTTGAATATATGCATAAATCCTTTCTTCCCTAGAGTATAAAGACTTGAAATAAAATAATTGTAAACTTTTCTTCTTTTTTTGGAACTGAACATACCCATGGAGAGGAAATTTTGGCCGCTTCTAAAGCTGCCAATGCATTTGAATTTATTCAAGCTTTACCAGATGGCTTGAATACGCAAGTAGAAGAACGTGGTACCATGCTTTCTGGGGGGCAAAAACAACGCATTGGTATTGCACTGGCGATTTTAAGAAATGCAGCCCTCTTGTTGCAAGCCGGCACCATCATTATATTTGCCAACTCGTGGATGTTGCTACAGCCCTTGGCACTTGAGATAATTTATTATAGGCATTTTAAGTCCTTTCTTAATAGTTTTTTTATTCACGCGAGCTCTCCCCACTTGTAAAGTGCAAAAGGCATGGTTTTGATTGGTTCACCATGGAACATGGTTTGAAATGAGAGAATCCTACGGTATTCGGGATTCTCATTCAACATATAAAACAATGAATTATTATTATAAATCAAAATGTTGCTACTTGATGAAGTAACATTTGCTTTAGATGCAAACAGTGAAAAGTTGGTGCAAGATACCTTAGAAGGATTGATACAAAATCCTAAATCCTGGTCATTGCACATCGTTTGGCAACAATTTTAAAAGCTGATCGTATTCTCGTGATGGATAAAGGCGCTTTTGTGGAAGAAGGAACACACAATTCATTATAAAAAATAATGTTTATGCGCATTTGGCTAAACTGCAATTCTCATCTGAGTAAGTAATCTTGATACAAGAGCAGTATCTTTAAGGGCGTAAACAGCACTCTTTTCAGACAGGCTTATTAATTTGAAACTCTCATGGAAAAAAGAAAGGCAAGCATTGAGATGATTTTCTTTTTTAATAGGCTGTTCTTTTTTTGCCTGAGATGAAGTATTTTTATAAAGACACTTCTGTGTACAAAATATAAAATAATACCCAGTTAAATCGCTATGGACTATTAAGATGAGCAAGGAGTTCTCTTCATAACAGCACTGTCACGTTGATTTATAAGGATAATTCATTGTTTTATATGAGAGATTTTACATGGAATTTATCGTTTCAAATTTGGTTATGTTGCATTAGTCAAAACCATGTCTCTTGCATGCTGCAAGCAGAGAGAGCTCGCGTGAATAAAACACTTTAGAAAGAATAAGTCCTCTTTATGAATCGTCTCAAGTTTCAAGGGCTATCACAACGGGGGGCGCTGGCATAAGAGTATGATGGTGCTGGGCTACTTAAAGAAGAACTGCTAAATAGGCAGAGAGGCGCTTTTTATTGATGTTATAAAACAGTGCGAACAAAGCACGCAGTTTGTTTTGCTGTTTGGTTGAGTTAAGGTTTTTATTACTTTGAAAATCAATATTTCATGGATCATGCATTTTGAGGGCTTATAAGGCTTTTCTTTAAAGTACATAAATCACTAAAACAGCATTATTAAATACAAATTGTTTTATTTTACAAACAAAAATATCTATATTTTGTGTGTTGTTTTTATTAAAATATAATATGTAGTGATTTTTAAATCATATGTACACATAATGATACAATATCGAGGGATCGATAAAAGAGCTGCGTTAAATGTTGGTGAGGATAGAAGAGAGCAAGAATGGAAGAAGACATAAAATTGGCAATAGCTTTCAGAATAGCTACAATTAAGGTCATTTGGAAATGGGGGAAAAAATATGGGAGTGTAAGATGCGGCGTTATGATTTTCTGCATCATATTGATGGGGAAGTGGTGGTATTTGGGATACTCAGTGGATTTTTTGTTCGGTTTGGCAATGATAGTGTGTTGTGGGGGAAGCTTAATGCTTGCATTGGCAATTTATCAGAACAAGCATTTAACTAAACAACTTGAGCAAAAAGAGCAAGAATGTGCTGGACATAAAGATATTATTGCACAAGGGGAACAGAAGTGTCTTCAATTGACTGAACGACTTGAGCAAAAAGAGCAAGAGTGCGCTGGATATCAAGCTATTATTGCACAATGGGAACAGAAGTGTCTTCAATTGACTGAACAACTTGAGCGAAAAGAGCAAGAATGCGCTGGACATAAAGATATTATTGCACAATGGGAACAGAAGTGTCTTCAATTGACTGAACGACTTGAGCAAAAAGAGCAAGAATGCGCTGGACATAAAGATATTATTGCACAAGGGGAACAGAAGTGTCTTCAATTGACTGAACGACTTGAGCAAAAAGAGCAAGATTGCGCTGGATATCAAGATATTATTGCACAAGGGGAACAAAGGCTTGTTAAAAAAACTCAAAAAATATCGCAGGAATGGTTGAAACAATGGGATGAGGGAGTAAGGCTATGGGAAAGAGACGTACTGGGGATAAAAAATCCTAGGGAAGATATGAAATTCAGTGGAGATCGGCTTCCATTGGTAAAGGATATTTGTGTTCGAGGGGATCACAAAGTGCGTTTATTGTACAAGCAAGCACTTGGAAAAAAACTTACTTATGAACATTACAAAAAAATATGTAGTCTCTTGGATACCTCATATTTTAGGAAATTTTTTGTAAAAGCAGTGCGATTAATGAGCAAGAATGGAATAACTCTGCAAAAGTTTGTAGATCCTCTTACGAACAAAAAACGGAGTCAACCTACGATGTTATTACTTCATTGGTGGTTATATGTTCTTGATGATATGATTACAGCTGAATGCAAACAGCACCAAAAGGAAAACTTTACAGGGGAGGATGAAAAGAAAAAATTTACAGATACTTTGTGGGACAACATATCTATAAGTATAGAACACAAAGAGATAGAGAAAATGCTAAAGCTTTCGGAATCTTGGTCTGGTGAGTGTACTTTATTATTATATTGTAAAAAGAATGTGTTGTTGTTGTTGTGTGATATTTCCAGTGATTATAAGGAGGCAAGAGAAACTTTCATTTACTATAAGAAGCTTATTAAAACAGTGAAAAAAGGCTATGTTGCCTTTGATAATGGTTGCCATTCTGTCACAGTTAGAGATGTAATCAATACTTGTAAAGAGAATGACACAAATAGAGCAAAAAAGCTTTCCATTGTTGAAGGGAATCCAACATTTGAAGAAGCTTACAAATTAGGCGTTAAAGAGTGGATGAAATCATCAAATGAGAAATGCGATAACCGATTGATCTTTTGGGAGAAGCTTGTTGAGGAAAAAAAGTTAAAAGAAAAATTAAAAATTATCTTCGGTAATGAGAAGGTAAAGGCGCTGAAAGAGGTTGTTGAAAAAGATAAAGAGCAGCTTGCAAGTGAAATGCAGAAAGCAATTTTGGAAAACAAAGATTTTTGTTACTATAAATCTCGAGAGTATTTCATAGACTATCTGAGATAATGGTTAAATGAAGGGGGGGAATGGCTGTATAAATCAATGGATTTGCTAAAATTTCTGTTGTCATGTAGAGGTGAAAACTATGAGAGGCATATGTGATAGCCCTTAGCAGAGAGGGGATATTTTAAATTATAGTCAATCTTTTTTGCTGTGTAGTCGGTGATTTCTTAAGAGAAGTAGGGGAGAATGTTGGCTTCTGATGTCGTTGTTGCTTCTTGGGGCGTTTTGTTGTGATGATATTTTTTTTTGCGAAATATATCGCTGCCGCTTTCTTTATCGGTGACAAAACCACCGTTTTTGCGAACCATCAGTATTCCAGCAGCCATATCCCAAATTTGCAGGTTATCTTCCCAAAAGCCATCGGTTCTGCCAGAAGCAACATAAGCTAAATCAAGAGCAGCAGCACCAAAACGGTGAAGTCCGGCAACTTCCATCATTATATTGCGTAATTCAATAAGATAGGTTCCATGACCTGGGCGACCAAAATGAGGCATGCTTGTAGCAATGACACAATCTTCCAGTCTGCGTCGAGCAGAAACGCGACAGCGTCGGTTATTGAAAAAAGCACCATACCTGCGTTCTGCGGTGAAGAGTTCATCACTCACGGGATTGTAAATGACACCAGCAACGACTTTCCCTTGGCTTTCTAAAGCAATGGAAACAGCAAAAAAAGGAATGCCATGGAGAAAATTTGTGGTGCCATCTCAAAGGGTCAACAATAAAACGGTGTTGTGAATCTTCTCCAATGATTTCTTCTGACTCTTCCATCAGAAAACCAAATTTGGGGCGCGCTTTGCTTAATTCATTGAAAATAATTTTTTCCGCTTTGCGATCTGCTTGGCTGAGGTCATCTGCTAGATCTTTTCTGAGGTCTAAATGCCTTTTTTGAGGGTTTTTTCTAATTTTAGGCGAATGTGTTCATTGCCGGCAATGATATTTTTTTTGCGAAATATATTGTTGCCGCCTTCTTTATCGGTGACAAAACCACCGGCTTCACGAACCATCAGTATTCCAGCAGCCATATCCCAAATTTGCAGGTTATCTTCCCAAAAGCCATCGGTTCTTCCAGCAGCCACATAAGCTAAATCAAGAGCAGCAGCACCAAAACGGCGAAGTCCGGCAACCTCTGCCATCACATTACGTAATTCAATAAGGTAGGTTCCATGATTTGGGCGACCAAAATGAGGCATTCCTGTGGCAATGACACAATCTTCTAGTCTGCGTCGAGCAGAAACGCGACAGCGGCGGTCATTGAAAAAAGCACCACACCCGCGTTCTGCGGTGAAGAGTTCATCATTCACGGGATTGTAAATGACACCACCAACGATTTTTCCTTGGCTTTCTAAGGCAATGGAAACAGCAAAAAAAGGAATGCCATGGAGAAAATTTGTGGTGCCATCTAAAGGGTCAACAATAAAACGGTGTTGTGAATCTTCTCCAATGATTTCTTCTGACTCTTCCATCAGAAAACCAAATTTGGGGCGCGCTTTGCTTAATTCATTGAAAATAATTTTTTCCGCTTTGCGATCTGCTTGGCTGACATAATCTGCTGGTCCTTTCAAAGACACTTGCAAATTTTGCACTTCACCGTAATCACGTACCAACGAGCGTCCTGCTTTCATTGCAGCTTGCACCATGACATTCATGACTGCAGAATGGGCCATTTTTTATTCCTTTATTTATCTTTTTCATTTGCGCGACGCAAATAAATCAACTCATTGGTGTCTACAATGATACGTTCACCAGCATTCATAAAGGGGGGAACAAGAATACGAATCCCGTTTTCAAGAATGGCGGGTTTATAAGAGGAGGTAACCGTTTGTCCTTTGATGGCAGGATCGGCTTCCGCAATTGTGACAGCAACTTGATCAGGAAGTGAGATGCCAATAGGCTTTTCTTGATAAAGTTCAACTGTGACAGTCATCCCATCTTGGAGAAAAGCAGCACGTTCACCAACAAAATCCTTTTGAAGTTCTAGTTGTTCATAAGATTCTGAATCCATAAAGACCAAAGCATCCCCTTGTTGATAAAGAAATGTGAAATCTTTTTGTTCAAGGCGCACGCGTTCAACGGTCTCAGCAGCGCGAAATCGCTCATTAAGTTTTGTACCATCAATCAAATTTTTCATTTCAACTTGGTTAAATGCACCACCTTTTCCTGGTTTTACAGCGTTGCATTTAACAGCAACCCATAAGCTTCCTTGATGTTCGATCACATTACCAGGGCGAATTTCATTGCCATTAATTTTCATCGTTTCTATCCAATTCTATTCTTGCAAAAAGAACTCTCTTGTTGTCTTTATGGCGCTTTTCTTTGCTGCCTTTAACAGTCAAGCTCTTTTGTTATTTTCGGGCTAAAATCCCTTTGATTAACCTTGCTGCTCTCTCATGGTCCTGTGTGCTCTTTATGGGCTTTCTCCTGCTTTTTGCAAAGAGAAAAGCTTAAGTAAAAAAGGACCTTTATGTATTTTTGCTTTTCAGTTCTTTGCAAGACCATAAAAAGCGCTCAGACGCAAGCTTTTTAAAAATTTGCACAAAAATTTTTTAGAATTTTTGGGGAAATTTATCCCGTTGTGTCGTAAAATATCATCATTGATGGCAATAATATAATTGATGGCAATGATATAAGTTCCCTAAAACCATGAGGTGTTTTTAATTAAGAATATGTGATGAATATGTGAATACGGAGTTTATTATAGTGTCTCATGGGATAGAGCGTGGTGTGTTGTCACAGGGTGTTCGTTTGTATTCTCATCAGAGATGAGCTGTAAAATGGCTCTTTGTTTTATCGAGGTTAGGACTCTAAATTTTTTGAGCAGCAGGTATTTTTCTGTACTTGATGCGATTTCATCATGAGAGTACGGGGGCTGTTGTTTTGTTAAGATATCAGCATAGAAAAAGGAAAGTAGAACATTTGAGATAGCGGCAATTTATTTTAAACGCCCTATGCTGACACGATTTAAGCCGTTTTCATATTTCTGGATTTGTTGGAAAGTGGCACCTAAATGTTGACCTAATGTTTTTTGAGACATTTTAAGCATTTTTCGTCTCAAACGAACTTTTTTGCCAATGAATTTGCCATTGAAAATGTCGTTATAAGGATTTTTACCAATACCCTAGAAAATGCTACACAGGATATAGAAAGCTATTCAGCCGCTTCAATCACAGATAAGCCAAGTTTTGCATTTATATCTTCGCGTAATAATTTGCTAGGGTATGGGGCATTTTCATTATTTTTAGTATTTTTCTTTCTTTAAATCTTAAAGCTATAACTTACACTATTTTGTATTGTTACAATCTATAATAAAATTTATCCACTCTGGCTAAAAATGAGGTTTTTTATTGAGGTGTAAATCTCTTTGGCTTTCACAAGAGCTTTTAAGTCTTTACGTGTAAAATATAGAGAATGTTTACATTAAATAGCGGGTTCATCTGGGATGAGTATTTATATAAGAACGCGGCTCTCCATTCACGTTATACTGAAAAAGAGACACTATAGTGCTACTATTTAATCTTATTCTATAACTCAAAATCACACCCATATTTTGTTGCTTTTGAGGTTGATCTGTATAGATCACATTATATCCATTCCGTCGCAACAGATTGATAAATAAAGGAGTAAAGTTGTCTGCTGTATTATTTTTCTTTATAAGAAGTGTGGTTGTAGCGGGTGGTAAAAACCCTTTGTTACCGCTAATAAATTTGTTAGCGACTAATTGTGCCTGACGCTTTGTAAGACTTTGATCAACATAATTTGATGAATAATTGCCTACAGATGCGCAACCAGCTACCAACACAACCGGTGACAGCAATAAATATTTTAACATCTTTAATTCCCCTTACTTATTGTTGCTCTTTATTTGCGAAGCTCCTCTTCCAGAAATAAGAGCAACTTTACTTATAGCACATTAACAACATATCGGTATCTAATCAATCGGTTAATTAATCGATGAATAATGGTTTCAGCTGTAAAGGCTGCTTGAAGTGCTTCTGGTGGCGTATATTTTAATAAACAGCTGCTTTTAGTGATTATGATAAAAAAGCAATTTTTTGCGTTTGCATGTTAAGATCATATCCTCGATCACTATTATAAAATGATGCGTTAGGTGCTGTTCCAGATCGACCAAAAAAATTTTCAAGCATTGCTTTTTAAGGGCTATCTTTTTTTAAATACGTATGAATGTTTATTCTGTTTTTTTAAATACTATCGTTTGAGGTGTGGTGTTTGTAAGGCATCAAATTTTGTACATGTGATGTTTTTATGAGAGTGTGTGGTGAATATTTGAGGGAGAGCTTGTCCGGATAATTTTGTGAAATGAACCACATAAAATGGGAAGCTAAAAGAGTTCTGTTCTGAGAAGACGGATTGTTTCCCAACTGGATAGGGAAGGGGCTTCTGTCCTTTGAGGGGTGGGAGGCAAGTCAAGAATAGAGAGTGTAGCGCCCTATATTATGATGTTAAAAGCTTTCATTTTGATCAGAGAGTAATTGTAAAATGGCTCTTTGTTTTATCGAGGTTAGAACTCTAAATC
This sequence comes from Bartonella sp. AP30XZML, assembly GCF_042195945.1. Taxonomy (NCBI): domain Bacteria; kingdom Pseudomonadati; phylum Pseudomonadota; class Alphaproteobacteria; order Hyphomicrobiales; family Bartonellaceae; genus Bartonella; species Bartonella sp. AP30XZML. The sequence goes on from NZ_JBHIPJ010000053.1 coordinate 102,154, forward strand.
TTTTGAGCAGTAGGTATTCCTCTGTACTTGATGCGATTTCATCATGAGAGTACGGGGGCTGTTGTTTTGTTAAGATATCCGCATAGAAAAAGACAAGTGGAACATTTAAGATATCGGCAATTTCTTTTAAACGCCCTGCGCTGACACGATTTAAGCCGTTTTCATATTTCTGGATTTGTTGGAAAGTAACACCTAAATGTTGACCTAATGTTTTTTGAGACATTTTTAGCATTTTTCGTCTCAAACGAATCTTTTTGCCAATGAAAATGTCATTATCAAGATTTTTGGCTCGCATTTTAAAGCCCCCGCCGGTTGCGAGCGCCCTCGCGTTGGTATTCCGGGAGCTTGAAAATACTGAGTTCTAGTCAGCCTTTTTGCTTTTAGTGCTTAAAGCACCTGGACATAGCAAAAACTCCCGGAATTCCGGGATACCCACAAAGTGGGTTCATCTTTACGCTAGAACTTAGGGTTTTCAAGGCCCCTTTTGGTCGTTGCGTATGCGACCAAAACATCTTTTAATTCATAAAGTAATTTCAGGAAATTTACAATAAAAATTAAAATAGCGTCTCTTAACGTGTCGTTTCTTAAAATGGAGGGGTGGCATGTTTTGCATTTAAGCAATAAAGTGTTCACAAGGGGGCTTTGAATAGCGTACGCTATCGCGTGATGTTAGCTTGCATTCTCATCAGAGATCAGCTGTAAAAAGGCTTTCTGTTTTATCGAGGTTAGAACTCTAAATCTTTTGAGCAGCAGGTATTCTTCTGTACTTGATGCGATTTCATCATGAGGGTATGGGGGCTGTTGTTTTGCTGAGGTGTCCGCATAGAAAAAGACAAGTGGAACATTTAAGATATCGGCAATTTCTTTTAAACGCCTTGCGCTGACACGATTTAAGCCGGTTTCATATTTCTGGATTTGTTGGAAAGTAACACCTAAATGTTGACCTAATGTTTTTTGAGACATTTTTAGCATTTTTCGTCTCAAACGAATTTTTTTGCCAATGAAAATGTCGTTATCAAGATTTTTGGCTCGCATTTTAAAGCCCCCGCCGGTTGCGAGCGCCCTCGCGTTGGTATTCCGGGAGTTAAAAACACTGAGTCCGAATCAGCCTTTTTGCTTTTAGTGCTTAAAGCACCTGGACAGAGCAAAATCTCCCGGAATTTCTATAAATTTTATCTTTTTGAAGCAGAGAGGAGTATTTTAAAAAACAGGAAGGAGCTTTATTGCTTCTTTGTGCGCTTTTTCTAGTTGTGTCTTGTCCATGCCTTGGAGCATTATTTCAAGATCAGGAGCTTGCATTTTTGCCTCCTTTGCAAGCATATACCATGCCGCTGCCATTATTGTATCGCCTTTTGTTCCTGTGCCATCTCGATAAAGCCTTGCAAGGGAAATCTGTGCTGGTGCAATCATGTTGACGGCATTTCTGTGAAGTAAATGAAAAGCACGCTGAAAATCTGTTTCTCCTCCACGCCCTTGTACAAGCCATTGTGCTAAATGAAGTTGAGCTTTTAAGTGGTTGTTTTGAGCTGCTACTTCCATGAGCTTGCGGGCATTGTGATCATCTTTTGGTCGTTTTAATGTGCCTAAGGAAAGAATTTTTGCAGCAGAAAAAGCCGCTTCAGCATCCCCAAGAGCAGCACCTTTTAAGTACCATTTTAAGGCTTGCTCTATTGCTTCATTTTCACGACTTTGGGAAGAAACACCAGGGAGAGCTTGTTTTTCCTGTGAGGCTTTATAAAGAAGCAGTTGTCCATAATAAAAATAGGCTTCCTTGACGCCTGCTTTGACAGCTTTTTGAATGAATTGCGCACCAAGTTCTTGATTTTGTTTTATAAAGTGACCATCAAACAACATAAGTCCATAGCGTAGTTGTGCTTGGGGTTCCCCCTGTTTTGCGGCGCGTTCAAACCATAAAGCAGCACGCGCACCGTCAATAGGAACAGCACATCCTTCCATATAAATTCGGGCAAGAAGAGTTTGTGCAAAAGGATCATTTTTTTCAGCACGTCGGAGTGCTTCACGAAAAGCTTTTAAATAATAACCTTGGATGTAATAGTCATAGGCTTGGTCATAGTCTCCAGCTTTTAAGGGCTGAAAAGGTTCTTGAGTGTTTGAAGCTTCTTGAATCGTATTGAAAGAGCTTTCAGAATTTGAGATTTCTTCAGTGTTTCCCGCTGAACTTACAGCAGAACTTGCAAGCCCAATCACGCCTAAGATAAGCAGCTTCACGCTTCTCTTGATCATGGTGTTTTCTCCTCATTACCGATCAGAATTTTCACATTTTTTTTTCATCATTACAAGCCGTATAAGAATTTCATTTCTATATTACTTTTTATCTCTCAGTTTTTCGTCTTGGTTCAAGGTAGGGTTGGGTAAGTTAAAAAAGTAGCATAAATGTCGACGAGAGACAGACTGTTTAAAATAGTTCTGTTAAAAATAATAATGATGAAGGGTTATCGTATATAAAGATGCTTATCTTCTATTATATCAAGGGCTTCTCCTCTTAAAATGAAAAAATGCTTACAATGGAGGTTGCTTTTTAAAATACGTATGAATGCTTATGAATAGTGCGCTATCCGTGTGATGTTAGCTTGCATTCTCATCAGAGATCAGCTGTAAAAAGGCTTTCTTTTTTACCGTTGTGAGAGTTCTAAATCTTTTGAGCAGCAGGTATTCCTCTGTGCTTGATGCGATTTCATCATGAAGGTATGCGGGCTGTTGTTTTGTTAAGATATCGGCATAAAAAAAGGAAAGTGGAACATTCAAGATATCAGAAATTTCTTTTAATCGCCCTGCGCTGACACGATTTAAGCCGTTTTCATATTTCTGGATTTGTTGGAAAGTAACACCTAAAGCGTGTCCTAAAGTTGTTTGAGACATTTTTAGCATTTTTCGTCTCAAACGAATTTTTTTGCCAATAAAAAGATCAATATTAAGATTTTGAGATTGCATTTTTCCCCGCCGGTTGCGAGCGCCCTCGCATGAGTATTCCGGGAGCTTGAAAGTACTGAAATCTAATCAGCTTTTTTTGCTTTTAGTGCTTAAAGCACCTGGACATAGCAAAAACTCCCGGAATTCCGGGATACCCACAAAGTGGGGTAAATTCATGCTTAGATTTTCGGGCTTTCAAGACCCTCTTGGTCGTTGCGTATGCGACCAAAACATCTTTAAATTCATAAAGTAATTTTAGGAAATTTACAATAAAAATTAAAATAGTGTCTCTTAACGTGTCGTTTTTTTAAATGGAGGGGTGGCATGTTTTGCATTCAAGCAATAAAGTGTTCACAAAGGGGACTTTGAATAGCGCACGCTATCGCGTTATGTTAGCTTGCATTCTCATCAGAGATCAGCTGTAAAAAGGCTTTCTTTTTTACCGTTGTTAGAACTCTAAATCTTTTTAAAAGTAGGTATTCCTCTGTACTTGATGCAATTTCATCATGGTGGTATGGGGGCTGGTGTTTTGTAATGATATCCGCGTAAAAAAAGGCAATAGGAACATTCAAGATATCAGAAATTTCCATTAAACGCCCTGCGCTGACACGATTTAAGCCTTTTTCATATTTTTGAATTTGTTGGAAGCTGACGCCTAAAGCGTGCCCTAAAGTTGTTTGAGACATTTTTAGCATTTTTCGTCTCAAACGAATTTTTTTGCCAATAAAAAGATCAATATTAAGATTTTGAGATTGCATTTTTCCCCGCCGGTTGCGAGCGCCCTCGCATGAGTATTCCGGGAGCTTGAAAACACTGAATCCGAGTCAGCCTTTTTGCTTTTAGTGCTTAAAGCACCTGGACATAGCAAAAACTCCCGGAATTCCGGGATACCCACAAAGTGGGTTCATTTTTACGCTCGGATCTAGGGTTTTCAAGGCCCCTTTTGGTCGTTGCGTATGCGACCAAAACATCCTNTTTTACGCTCGGATCTAGGGTTTTCAAGGCCCCTTTTGGTCGTTGCGTATGCGACCAAAACATCCTTTAATTCATAAAGTAATTTTAGGAAATTTACAATAAAAATAGTTTTTTACTTACAAAATTTGTTTTTTAATGAGAGGCTATCTGCCTCTTAAACCTCTCTGGAACGATTACCAAAATCATGATATCAGATCCGTGTTTTTTGAGAGGGTTAAAAAGCCTTAAGTTTTAAGATCAAAAGAACTTTGGACGCTTAAAAGTTAAACATTTTCAATTCGCTAGTATTGACAACATAGCCAAGAGTAATTATCTTCAATATTCAGGAATAGAAAGGACATATATTATGAAGACCACCCTTTCTCCGCTAATTTCAGAGTTCGAAACCGTTGAACAGGGAAGCAGCTACACTGCATGGCTGCGCGATAAGGTAGCGAGCAGTCTTGCAAATCCATATCCTCCTATTCCGCATGATGAGGTTATGGCTGAAATGGAAGTTATAATCAGTCAGCTTGAAGCTGAACAGGACAAGTGATGCTTCCGGTTGTTTGGTTGTCTTCGGCGCGCGACAATTTGCGTCAGATGTTACCTATATTGCTCGCGAAAATCCATCTGCTGCGCGCCGAATGAAAAGGTTTTTGGAAGCATCCGTACTGCCATTGGCTGAACATCCATATTTATACAGACAGAGTGAGAAGGTATTAGGATTACGAGAAATTGTAGCGCATCCAAATTACCTTATATTGTATCGAGTAGCTGCAAATCAAATCGAAATTGTAGCTGTAGTACATGCCCGACGTGAATTTCCTATTTTTCTTTAATCTAATCAGAGGCTATCTGCCTCTTAAACCTTTCTGGAACGATTACCAAAATCATGACAACATCCCCGTGTTTATTAAAGGGACTAAAATGATTTCTTTCACGGTAATGAATACACACGCGGTCTCTTCACTAAAATTTGCACAATCGCTTGCTGTTTGAAGAAGGGTGGGGGGTGGATCGTTTCTTTGAGCCTATAGGATGTGTGTGTCTGTGGAATGTGGTGGGGTGTCTTTTGGTTTTGGGCGTGCGCTTTAAAAGTTAAAGGGAAGCATTATTCAAATTTAATTTAATGCATGAGTAATTTCATTTATATTAAAAGAGAAATCAGCTTCTTGTAAGCGCTTAATAAGTTTGGGAAATGTTTCTTTTACCTGCTCTTTAAAAGAAAGGTAGTAAACTCCACCAACATCTGAAGGCATTTCAATGCCTTCTTTTTGTAGAATAGCAATCCTCTCAAGAGGAAGCGCGGCAGCTAACATGCCCATTTCGAAAATAACGTTTTGTCGTGCACGGGGTTGAATTTTTTCTTCAACCTTTTGTCGTGCACGGGGTTGAATTTTTTCTTCATCTTGAGATATAGCATAACCCATGTCATCATGCGTGAGGAGTACAATACCAAATTTTATAGAACCGTTACAAATTTCTTTTTTCAAAGTTTGAATGATGGTTAAACCATTACCACTCGTATTTTGTAAAATGTATGGTTCGAGATCAAGCTTGAGAAGAGCATTTTCAAGCTCCTTTAAGGCATAACAATCATGACCATGAACGATAAAGATTTTTTTATTTGAGGTATTGGAGGCAGTTTTTGAGGAAGGAATCGTTGATGTTTCTTCTAGATGCTTTGCTAAATCTTCTATTAACTTTTGTTTTATGTTTTCTTTGCCTTGAACTTGAAGTTTTCTTGTGCTTTTATACCAATTAATAATGCCTCCTTCGGAGGTTTTGATCTGATATATTTCAGGGGAATCATGTTTTAGTAATTTACTTTCTATGATTTGATATCCAGCTTTGCAAATTATGTTTGTAAGATCTTCAAGTGTTCCGCTATATTGCATTTTTATGTCCCCTGCATATTTGTATCGTCAGCTATTGGTATTCAGTACCAATATTGAAAATGACCATTTTCCCCAATCATAATGCTTTGTCTTTATAAGACATCGAACGAGAAAGTTTTTATGATCCTTTTTTCTATATATTATATGAAAACAAGACGATAGATTTTTCATCAATTTGATTGAATTATTAAGCAATTTTATTGAGTTTCGAGGTATCCTCTTTATCTGTTATTGTGTGTTCTATATAAGTAATATAGTGGTGAGTATTTGGATTTTTATTAACGCTTTATTTATAAATTCTCCTCCTGTATTACAAGGGGGTGTTTTCACATTTTTCTTGCATTGTTTTAAGCAGTATTAAGGGGTTGTCGTTTCCCAAAATGACTTCTTCTACAGCAATGAATTCACATCCAGTCTTTAAGACTTCATCAAAGGTTGAAAAATCGCTTCCTGCTTGCACAACAGCAGGGATTTCCATAATTTCTGCCCACCATGTTGCTAACTGGAGATTGCGGGGGTGCGCTTGGGTTTTTTTATCAGCACCGAGTTTTCCAAAGAACAGGTAATCAACACCTGTTTCCGCTGCAAGCATAGCACTATGGCGATTGCGTAGATTGCCAAAGCCTATAATTTTTTGTTCCTTTTGCTGATTTTTGAAGCTTTCAAGAGCGTTAAGATCATCTTCTATGTGCAATCCATCAGCCTTTATGCGCCCAGCAATGCGGCTGTCATCAGCGATGAGAAGGGCTGCGTCATGATGTTGAATATCTTCTGCGTAAGTTTGCGCTTGTTGTTGTAAAAAAGAGCTATCATCTTTCAACTTTTCAGAATCATAGAGGATGACGCATGCAAAAGACTTTGTTTGCAAAATTTGCTGCAATAATGCGTGTGGGGTGTTGCGCCGAACATCGAGTGTTAAAATCAACTGAGGGAAAAGAGGTGGATCAATTGGTTTATTTTTTTGTTCTGTCATGTCAAATCCCTGTTTCTTAGAAAAAATAACGCTTAAAAATTAAAGTTTCATTCTATTATGCTTATTTGCGATGAAAGTGACTACCATTTTCACGTAATTTAAAGGATTTGTGGGTGTGTGGGAGCCTGCTTATGAGAAATGAAAGTGTTTTTAAGCATAATATGTCGCCTTTTTGCTGTGATACACGTATGGATGCTTTTCGTTCTTTTGCCTTTAAAAAACTTTTGCCTTTTAAAAAATAAACGCTTAAAATGAAACTTGATACTTAAAAATTAAAATTTCATCCTGTTCATGCTTGTTGGCAATAAGGGTAAGCACCATTTTATGGGACTTCAAGGGGGTTGCAACGTGTGGGAGTCCACTGATGAAATACCAAGGTATTCTTGAGCATAATACTCAACCTTCTCATCGTGATACACGCATTGATGTTTTTCGTTCTTTAGCCTTATTGACGATTTTCATCAACCATATTCCCAGAACGATCTATGAGTCTTTTACCCATAGAAATTTCGGTTTTTCTGATTGTGCAGAAGTGTTTGTTTTGCTTTCAGGGATTGCTCTTGGGTTAAGCTTTCATGGACGGTTACAGCAAAAATCCTTTGCTTTTATCATCCGAAAACTGTGGTACAGAGCTCTGCAGCTCTATGGCGCATATCTTTTTACTACTTTTGTCACGTTAAGCCTTTTTTTTGCTGCCTTTTTATTATGGCGAACAGAAAAACTTTTATCGATGAATAATGTGGGACTCTTTTTTAAAGAGCCTGGTATCGCATTTTTGAGTACCTTAAGCTTTGGGCATCAATTGGGATATAATAATATTCTTCCTCTTTATATCGTTTTGATGTTTTTTGCGCCTTTTATCCTTTATTTGAGTTGTAAACAGACAAAGTGGCTGCTTTTGGGTTCGTTTACGCTGTATCTTATCTGCGGATTTTATAAAATTGCTCCTCCTTCTTATCCTTTAGAAGGAAAGTGGTTTTTAAACCCTTTGTCTTGGCAATTCTTATTCGTCATAGGATTGACCAGTACTTTAGCGCTTAAACAAGGAAAAACAATCGCTTTTCAGTCTTTTTGGATTGTTTGTGCGGCAGCGTATCTCTTGTTGGCGCTGTTATGGGTTCGCTTAAACTGGTGGGGCATTTTGGGGTGGCTTGGCTGGTCTTCCCCGTTGGTGAACTTTAATAAAACCTTTTTAAGCTTGCCACGTTTACTCCATGTTCTTGCATTAGCCTTTCTCATTCTTTCTTTGCCACGCATCAATAAATGGTTTTATGTTTCTCAGAAACATCCTTTAGCAATTTTAGGAAAACATAGTTTACCGGTCTTTGTAACGGGAACCATTTTTGCGATGTTTGGACAAATTATAAAAACAGTGATGACAGAAACGGTTTTTTCCGATACCTTCTTAATAATAACGGGTATTGCTTTGCAATTTGGAGTCGCTTATTATTGTGAAAAACGGCAATCTTGGCAGTGGTCCTTTTCAAGGAAAATGATCCGTTTATAAAAAACATTCCTATAGTGTTTGTTGGGCACGTTAACCTTAGTATAAAAAGTGCGTTGCGCAAAAAAATTAAAAGAGGTAGCAGTTTTAAAAAAAAGCGTTCTATACAGCAACAAAAGAAACTTTTTAATACTCTGTTCGTTGAGGGGTATGATTTTGTGCTGATACTTGGAGTATAAAAGCGTGAGTGTACATAAACGTCCATATGATGAACCTATTATCATGATTGAGCATAATGCTTTTGAAAATGCTTTTAATCGTCTCTACGAAGAAACAATGGCGCTGATTGAAAAAACCGCAGCGTATATTGACTCAGAAGGGAAATTAGTGGCACGCTCTCTTTCGGCAGAGGTTTCTGCAGTCTATGCGAAAGAGGCTATGTATTTAAGTACACGACTTATGCAAATCGCTTCTCAACTCCTTCTTCTTCGCGCAGAGCGTGAAGGGGAAATGTCATCAGAACAAATAAAAAAAGAAATTGTAAAAGTGTCACTTCATACACCGACATTGGAACTTGAAACCCCTCATTGGCATGAATTGCCAGAAATTTTTCGCCAATTTGTTTCTCATTCATTGCGTTTAGAAGCGCGGATACAGTATATGCGTGCTGGGTGGGAAACTACGGACTCCTGTGCTCTAGAAGATGATAACCCTGTAGGAAAACAAATCGAATTGCTCAAAACAGCCTTTGCGCGTTCTTAGAGGTACTCCCCTTGTTTTGTGCGAAGGGGAAATATCATCAGAACAAATAAAAAAAAGAAATTGTAAAAGTGTCACTTCATACACCGACATTGGAACTTGAACCCCCTCATTGGCATGAATTGCCAGAAACTTTCCGTCAATTTGTTCTCATTCATTACGTTTAGAAGCGTGCATTTTGTTTCATTTAGAGATGCTGCTGTAGTTTAAGCGCTTTGGTCAATAAGCGGCGGCTATATTTTGAACGATGATAATCCAGTGGGAAAATAAATCGAATTACTGAAAACAGCTTTTGGGCGTTCTGAGAAGAATAGCGCCTTGCTTCTTTCTTGCGATATTTAGAGCAGTATATCCATTTTTTACAACCAAAATTTCACAACTAAAACCAATCTAGAGTGCTTTTTTCTGCCTAATTTCTATTTGAGCGTAGGAAATATCTTGAGTTTATAGCTGAGAGAGGGATAGGTATTGATTTTGAATTATGGCATGGAATAGGGTATGGTTGGTCTTTGTGGGAAATCGACTTTGGTTGATTGCAGCTAGAACACTTTCTGTTGATCTATCGTGTGATTTTGTTTTGGCTCTGATAATGATTAGACGCTAGATAGAGCAGGGGCTTGTACATCAATTTATTTATGCTCTATAATTTATGCCTATAAAGTTGCTGTAAAATGTGTGTTAATGAGGATAATACACATTGTTGCAGTTTTGGGGCTTCTTTTGTTTTGAATGGAAGTTATTTCCCTCGCGTAAAATAAAATATCCAAAATCAAAGTGCCATATAATGAATGTCCCATGGGTTCCTTGCGCCCCCATGCAATGTCCCTCTCTATGCAATGTTCCTCTTTACGTAATGTCATTGTGGTGTGATGAGTATATTCAAAAACACCTCTCAGTTCTTATTCACATCCGTTGAGCCTCTCTCATTTTTACGCTTGCAAAGGAAAAAGCCGGCACTATCATCATCTTTGCCAGTCCCCAATGTTGCAACAGCCTTTGGCACTTGAGACAATTCATTAGAGGCATTTTTAGTCCTTTCTTGTACAGTTTCACTCTATACGGCAATCCCACGTTTCATATGTAAGCGAATGGTTTTGATTGATTCAAGATAAACAGATTTGTAATGAGAAAATCTTAGGATATTCTGGATTCTTATGCAACATACAAAATAATTAATTATCATTATAAATCAATGCGTTGATTTATAATGGTAGCGTCATGCTATAATGTAAAAAGTTTTCGCAAAGTGTGTACCATCCATTGCATAGCCTCTTTACACTTATGAATGTACAATCCAGCACTCTCTATTTGCTCGCTTGCGATGTTTAACCGTTATGGCATTAGTATGATATAGAAAGGGAATTTTTATGCTTTAGAGGGTGCTTGCTTGTAATGTGTGAATGGTTTTGATTGATTTCAGTTATGCTTCATAAAGTGTGTTCCATAAAGATGCTGTTCGTTGTGTGTTATAATTGTATAAATTTGGGGGGATGATTATCTTTTTACTGGTTTTGTCTTGGGTTGTTGTTTTCTTTGTGGTCTTGTCTTTATTCACAAGGGGGAAAAGTGTATAGACTGTAGTTTATGGCAGAGACGATTCGTATTATAGGCATTGATCCCGGATTACGGCGTACAGGGTGGGGCGTTATCGATGTTGTGGGTAATCGTCTTCAGTTTATTGCAGCAGGGACGGTTTCTTCTGATGTACAGTGTGAGCTGGCTTCCAGGCTATGTCAGATCCACAAAGGTCTTTCAGAGGTTGTGCATCAATTTATGCCCCATGAAGCTGCTGTAGAACATGTGTTTGTCAACAAAGATGCTACAGCAACTTTAAAACTTGGGCAAGCGCGTGCAATTGCATTGCTGGTTCCTGCGCAAGCAACTCTTCCTGTTTTTGAATATGCGCCCAACAAAGTGAAAAAATCGGTTATTGGTGTTGGACATGGGGCTAAAGAACAAATCCATATGATGGTCAAAGTTCTCCTCCCACGGGCTGAATTTGATAGCAGTGATGCAGCTGATGCTCTTGCTCTTGCTCTTTGTCATAGTATGCATCGTAAGAGTGTTGACCGATCTTATCAGGCAAGGATGGCGATATGATTGGGGTGAAAGCATGATTGGCAAATTAAAGGGCACCCTTGAACATATCTTTGATGATCATATCCTTCTTGATGTTCACGGTGTGGGGTATGTTGTTTTTGTGTCAAATCGTCTGCGTCCTTCTTTACCCTCGGTTGGGGAGGCGTTAAGCCTTTTTATTGAAACGCATGTTCGGGAAGATGCAATCCGCCTTTTTGGTTTTGCTACAAGAGCTGAACAGGAGTGGTTTTGTCTTCTACAAAATGTTCCTGGAGTAGGGGCAAAGGTTGCTTTGGCAATCTTGGGTACTTTATCGCCAGATGAACTTGCACAGGCTATTGCTTTAAATGATGTTGCGATGATTAGTCGAGCGCCAGGCGTTGGTAAAAAAGTCAGTGAAAGAATTGTGGGTGAACTGAAAAGTAAAACACTCCCCTTTGAACAAGTGGTCAAGACTGTTTCGGTGCCTCAGCGTGATATGATCAATCAACCTGCGCATGATGCGCTTTCCGCGTTGATGAAGCTAGGGTTTGAACGAGAACATGCATCCCGTGCTCTTGCTCTTGCGATGAATGCTCTTGAGGGGGAAACTGTTTCTTCTGCCCTGCTGATCCGCCATAGTCTCAAATTGCTTTCTTCTCCTACTTAAAATCAAGGTAACAATGCATAAAGATGAAGATAAACGCCTTCTGGGTTCCGCCCCCCTTCCTAACGATCCAGATCGTTCCTTGAGGCCACAAGTTCTCGATGACTTTATTGGTCAAGAAGCGGCACGGGCTAATTTAAAAATATTTATTGAAGCAGCAAAAACACGGCAAGAAGCGCTGGATCACGTTTTGTTTGTAGGACCACCGGGGTTAGGAAAAACAACGCTTTCACAGATTATGGCAAAAGAATTAGGCGTTAATTTTCGCTCTACTTCAGGGCCGGTCATCGCTAAAGCAGGGGATTTAGCCGCTCTCTTGACCAATCTTGAAGAACGTGATGTCTTGTTTATTGATGAAATTCATCGCTTAAATCCGGCGATTGAGGAAATTCTTTATCCAGCCATGGAAGATTATCAACTTGATTTGATCATTGGGGAGGGGCCGGCCGCACGCTCGGTGAAAATTGATCTGGCTAAATTTACTTTGGTAGCGGCAACCACACGTTTGGGGCTTTTGACCACGCCGCTGAGAGACCGTTTTGGCATCCCAATTCGTCTCAATTTTTATACTATAGAAGAATTGGAATATATTGTGCAGCGTAATGCACGACTTTTTGCCGTCAAGATCAGTGATGATGGTGCTCATGAAATTGCACGCCGAGCACGGGGGACCCCTCGTATTGCCGGACGGCTTTTACGGCGTGTTTGTGATTTTGCTTTGGTTAAACAAGCAAAACAAATTGACCAAAAAATCGCCGATGAAGCGCTTTCGCGCCTTGAGGTTGATCATCTTGGTCTTGATCCGCTTGATCGTCGCTACTTGCTCCTGATTGCGGAAACTTTTTTAGGGGGACCGGTGGGGATTGAAACAATTGCTGCTGCTTTATCAGAACCACGCGATGCCATTGAAGATATTGTTGAACCGTATTTGCTCCAACAAGGGTTTATTCATAGAACCGCTCGTGGACGCATTCTAACTGAAAAGGCTTGGAGCCATTTAGGGCTTTCTGCTCCAGCCTCTACAACGTCTATACAAAGGCGTTCTCAACTTTCTGAGGCTCAAGAGAATTCATCATTTCAGACATCTTTATGGGATGGGGAAGATGATTAAGACATTCTCTTTATTAAAAGAAACTATGTGAATATTTTATAGCAAGGTCATAAAATACAAGAGACGTGCCTTCTTTTAGCATATTCTGGCTAAAAAGGTTTGGCACTATTAAAAATTTTTTGCTTTTCACAACTTCAACACAAAAATGTGTTCAATCTTTTGATTGATAGATAATTTGCTATATTAGATGATTTTATGGGATATGAAGTCGATGACAGAAATAACACCTTTTAAGAGCAATCATACAAACGCTTTTCATAATTTTCAGGTCCGCGTTTATGTTGCGGATACAGATTTTTCCGGTGTAGTTTATCATGCGCGTTATCTTGAGTTTTTTGAACGAGGACGTTCAGAGTTTTTACGGGATACCGGTTTTAATAATAAGATGTTAGCAGCAGGGGGTGAGGGGGAAAAACTGTTTTTTGTTGTTCGTCATATGGAAATTAATTTTTCAAGACCAGCTAAAATTGATCATCTTTTAGTCGTTAAAACACGTGTTACTCATATCCAAGGGGCCCGCTTTTTTATGGAGCAATCTATTTTGCATGAGATGACCACGTTGGTAACAGCCAAAGTTGAAATTGCTCTGATTAATGAGGAGGCAAAACCGCGACGTTTACCCAAAGAACTTTTTGCAAAAATGCTTGGTTAAAAGTGTTATTCATTGAATTAGCAGTTTCAGGAAAGATCAGCAGATATAAAGTAATCTACAATCTAAGATTATACATTTATCATAGCCTAAATGTTTTCCAATAAGGTTACACGATACAGCAAAAGAAAGCACCTCTGCTACAATAACTACAATAAATTGAAGATGATATCTCACAAAATTAAACACGCCTTATCCATGTTATGATTCAAAATCAATGTCGCCTCATCCATTTTCTGCTATAAACTCAAGATATTTTTCTTTCTTTTGAAGAAAGGTTTTTTGGTATCAGAAAGCAGCGAAAAAGTACAAAATATAAAAAAATAAAAATGGATTAAGATTTATTTTTATAAAAATGCACATACCCAGCACAATATTGCAATAAAGTGATAATAAGCTATTAGGTCGAAAATTGTCTCAAAACACCTAAAGGGTGTTTTTAAGCAATTTGATTTGTTTTTTTACTGGATTATCATTTGGCATCACAAAAGCGCGTGTTTCATCCATTTCTATCCATCATGCATGACTTTATGTGCTATAATGCGCGATTTATGTGCGCTTCTAAACGTAGTGAATGAGTGAGAGATCAATGTATGCAAAGCAGAAATGCATTCTTGCATTTAAAGTTTCAAAAGCATATTATTCTATATAATATATTGACTTAGAAAGATAAATTATCACTTCTTACGGGCACAAACCCTAATAGAGGAATAGAATAAAATACTTTCATTTCAAATCTGTTCATGTTGAAACAATTAAAATCATTTGCTTACACATCATAAGAGAGCAATATAAATTATTGAAAAAAATTGTAAAAATGTTCCTTATGGATCATTCTCAATGCAATAACGATCAAATATCGCAAGTGAGCAAAGAGAGCGAAGAAGCCGGTTTTCATAAAGTAAAGATGTGAAAAGGCTTTTTTCATATCACAGAAGCTTGTACGTTACACCATGATGCCAGAGAGATGATAGGGATTGAAAGGGGTAAATTCACAACACAATGAGATTACATGAGACTTACACTAGATTATATAGGGCTTATAATAGGGGTGTATGGGTGAGGCACATTGTTGTGAGGCATTTTATGGTGGTTTATTGTCGTTTTTTGTGCCCGATGGTGTACCCCGTATTCAATTCGATGGAAAATGAGAGAAATAATAGCCTGAGGCAAAGCGTCATCTTTTATGATGATAACATATTTATTTACAATGATAATTCATTGCGTTGTCACTTTCAGATAATTCTGAAACTTGTAAAATTTTTTCTTTTCAAGCTCTATTGCCGCGAATTAATAAAAAACATTTTCTTACATGTCACAAGCGGAGTTGGTGAGTGGATACAAAAACACTTAAGAAAGGAATAAAATACCTCTTACGAATCTTTTCAAGTGCTAAGACTTATTGCAGCATTTTAAGCTAGAAACGCGTATGATGATTTAGCGTTCTTTTTATAAACGTAAAGATGGTGGTGCATAATAGATTTAATATTATGCATTTTTATATCTTTTATTTTTATAGTATTTATGGATAAGTCCTTATCGTTATATTTTTCATAAATGCTGTTGTGAAATGAGGGGGGCGTGCATTGAGGGATGTCTCTCGTCATCACTTTTTAAGGAAATTTAAGAAACAAGTCTTGTTTTAGCGCATGGATTTATGTGAAACTAGAGTCTTTACTTAAATTTAGAAACTATAAAATAATCTGTTTTATAAAATTAAAAAAAATGCATCTTTCATTTAGAGGGACAAAAATTATGCCGCATGTAGAACTAACGAATCCAGAAACAATTGGAATGTTGCATTTGTTTATGCAAGCGAGTTGGATCGTGAAAGGTGTTATGATTGGGTTGCTGCTCGCTTCTATCTGGAGTTGGGCAATTATTTTTGATAAAATTTTTACGTATCGGAGAATACGGCGTGAAATAAAGCAGTTTGAACGCACATTTTGGTCTGGCAAAGCGCTAGAAGATCTTTATGCATCATGCAAAAGTCAACGTACCAATAGTATATCCGCAGTTTTTATAGCAGCAATGGTTGAATGGAAAAAATCTCTTGAAAAAGGGACCCATACATCGAAAAGTTTGCAGAGCAGAATTGATAAGGCTATGGATTTGACGCTGGGACGTGAAAGTGAAAAAATAGAATCAAAATTAAGTTTTCTTGCGACACTGGGATCTGCGGGACCTTTTATCGGACTTTTTGGAACAGTTATTGGTATTATGGAGTCTTTTCTTTCTATTTCAGCTTCTCAAAATACATCACTTGCCATTGTCGCGCCAGGGATTGCAGAAGCGCTTTTGGCAACCGCTATTGGTTTGTTTGCAGCAATTCCAGCTGTTATTGCTTATAACAAGTTGACTCATGAAAGTGCGCGCATCATTGCACAAATAGAAAATTTTGCCGATGAATTTTCAACAATTGTATCGCGGCGTATTGATGAAACACGCACAGCACCTTCCTCTTTATAAAAAGGATCTTATCCCATGGGCGTTTCTGTTGCTTCTTCTTCTTCTCGCAAAAATACACGTAGGCGGCATCATTCACGAAGCCAACTGATGAGTGAGATCAATGTCACTCCTTTTGTGGATGTCATGCTGGTCTTGTTGATTATTTTTATGGTCTCTGCTCCCCTTTTAGTGAACGGTGTTCCTCTAGATTTGCCTCGTAGTCAAGCGGGTCCCGTACGAGCTCAAAAAACACCCCTTACGGTTTCACTTGACGCGCAAGGGCGCTTTGCCATTAATCAAGATTATTATGAAACGTCACAGGCACTGATTGCACACCTGAAAACTCTTCTGGAAGCAGATGCTACACAAAAAGATCAACGGGTTTTTGTGCGGGTTGCCAAAACTGTTGAATATCAACAAGTATTAAAACTGCTGGCGGATATTCAAAAAGCGGGGTTTTCTCAAGTTGCGTTAGCAAGTTTAGCACAATAAATAATAAGTAATAAAATTGTGCATAACCGGTTGTTTTTAAGATGTTTTTAAAAGAGCATAGAGTGATTAAAAATGAAAAAATGTAAGGCATAAGTAAGGCATAAAGAATGAACAAAGACTCTTATCATAGTATGAAACGAGGCTTGGCTTTATCCCTTGTGGTCCATGTCATTTTTCTCAGTTGGGGAGCTATTCAGTTTACAAGCTCTGTCTCTTTACCACAACCATTGGAAGCAATTCCCATCACTCTTGCTCCTTTAGTGGGCGAGTTTTCTTCTCAACAAGGAGCCGTGAAGGCTCCTATCCGTGCAATCCCTGCCATAAAACCAACTATGCAACCACAAGAGAAAGAAGATGCACGCCATATTGGAGAGGGACAAATAGATAGTCTGGCACCGTTTCAACCAAAGGAAAAGCTGCGTCCCGTTGAAACAGCATCGCCACCATCAAGCGAGAACACATCAGAAACATTTGCACCCGAACTTACAAAACCAGAATTATTAGAAGCAAAAACAGAGGATGCACCCAAGGTTGTGCCTGAGACGCCTTTGAGAGCGCCGGAGGATGCGCCTAAGGTTGCGCCTGAGATGCCTTTGGAGGCACCGGAGGATGCGCCCAAGGTTGTGCCTGAGATGCCTTTGGAGGCACCGGAGGATGCACCCAAGGTTGCACCTGAGATGCCTTTGGAGGCACCGGAGGATGCACCCAAGGTTGCGCCTGAGATGCCTTTGGAGGCACCACCGGAGGATGCACCCAAGGTTGCGCCTGAGATGCCTTTGGAGGCACCGGAGGATGCACCCAAGGTTGCGCCTGAGATGCCTTTGGAGGCACCGGAAGATGCACCCAAGGTTGCGCCTGAGACGCCTTTGGAGGCACCAGAGGATGCACCTAAGCTTGCACCTGAGATGCCTTTGAGAGCGCTGGAAGATGCCTCTAAGGTTGCACTCAAGCCTGCGCACAAAAATGAAGAAATGATATCGCCAAAAGAATTGACTCCAACGGTCCCAAAAGTACCAGCAGAGCAGATTGTTCATCAAGCGCCCAAAATTGTACTTCCAGAAAAATCTCTTCTTCCACAGTTTAAACCAAAATTTGACGAAGAACTTTCAAGGAAGAAAGGGGCTGCATTGAATCAAAAGACGCCAAAGCTTAACAAGAAAAACCAAGAGAAACAGACCATTGAAGATATTTTAGCACTGGAGGGAAATAATTTGCTTAATCGTGCGCGGTCACAAGGAGGGGGAGCAAAACGTTCTCATACACCAGAAGCTTTGGGCGCAAGAAAAAACATTGATTATACCACAAAAATGGCACAAACATTGGTCAATATTGTAGGGGGATGTATTCAGCAGAAGCTTAAACTTGTGGCGCTTGGTGGCGATTTAAAAAACCGTCCGGTTGTGCGGTTGCGATTTTATTTAGATCGTGAAGGGATGGTTGTGGGCGACCCTATCATTGATCCCGTAAGCGGCCTTGAGAGTCAACAAGCTATTATGATAAGGCAGGTGTATGCTGCTGTCTTTTCATGCCAACCTTATGCAGATCTCCCACGTGATCAATATGATCTATGGGGGCAAGGTTTTGACTTTAATGTTGATCCCCTCCAAGAAATAAGATGATAAACGAGAAAAAAGCGCTTAACGAAAGGACACATTCCATGATGACTATAACGATACATAAAGTTTTTGCTTGGTTTATTGTCACTTGTGGGTTGTGGCTTTCAAGTATTTCATCGGGTTATGCGCAATTGAAAGGAACTATTTCGAGCGCTGATTTTAATCCCATTCCCATTGCAATTACAGACTTTATTTCCAATGATTCGATTGGGTTGAAAATATCTGCTGTGGTGACAGCCGATCTTGAACGGTCGGGGCTTTTTTTACCGCTTGATAAAGCAAATTTTTTTGAAAACATTTCTAATCCTAATAAACAACCGCATTTTGCTTCTTGGCAGAAAATAAAAGCGCAAGGTTTAGTTACTGGGCAAGTCATGAGAGAAATCGATGGACGTTTGAGGGTCGATTTTCGTTTATGGGATGTGTTTGGACAAAGACAATTGAAAGGACGGCGTTTTTATACCGCGACAGAACGTTGGCGGCGTGTGGCACATATGATCGCAGATGAGATCTATAGTGAAATGACAGGAGAAAGTGGTTATTTTGATACACGAATTGTTTTTATCGATGAAACAGGCCCCCAAAATGCACGCATTAAACGCTTAGCAATGATGGATCAAGATGGCGCAAATTTGATTTATATGTCTGATGGAAGTGAATTGGTGCTTACACCGCGTTTTTCCCCAAAAAGACAAGAAATGACCTATATGGCTTATGAGGACAATCAAGTACCACATGTTTATCTCCAACAAATTGAAATGGGGCAAAGAGAGTTAATTGGAACGTTTAATAACATGACAATTGCTCCACGTTTTTCTTCTGATGGACAAAAAGTTATCATGAGTTTGTTACAAAATGATGGGAGTGCCAATCTTTACACTATGGATTTACGAACCCGTACGATGACGCGACTTACAACAACTTCTGCTATTGATACTTCTGCTTCTTATTCACCGGATGGAAAACAAATTGTCTTTTCTTCAGATCGTAGTGGAAAGCCGCAAATCTATAAAATGAATGCGGATGGGAGTGATATTCAACGTATTTCTTCAAACGATGGGAGTTATTCAACACCTATTTGGTCTCCACGGGGTGACTATATCGCCTTTACAAAACAATTAAGCGGACAATTTTCTATCGGTGTTATGCGCCCTGATGGACAAGGAGAACGAATTTTAACCACAGGGTTTCACAATGAAGGACCAACGTGGGCCCCCAATGGTCGTGTACTGATGTTCTTTCGCAAAAATCCCGGTATGGGACCAAAAATTTATACGATTGATATTACGGGACGCAATGAACGACAACTCCCTACCCCCAATGATGCTTCAGATCCAGCATGGTCGCCTTTGCTCAATGTACAGTAAAACAAAATGCTTAAAAACAGAATATAGAAGGAATACAGTCTCAAGTTTACACAATCTCAATAGTTTTTAAATTATTTAAAAGAAGGAATTGATTATAATGGGCATGGGGAGTTATGTAGATTTCATCTATCATCTATGGTTGTTGATCGATAATGGAATTTCCTTGAGGAAAATGCTTAAAAAAATTCAAAACAAGACCTTGAAAAATAGAGTCGAAAATTCTGAGGTCTCTAGAGTTCAACTTTTTATTCAAAGTGTCGCTATATTTTTTTAAACTTCCTCTTCGATTTTGTTTGTGAAGAGTCCGGACTCTTGTCAGGGGGGCTGTTGCTCTTTGATGTGTTTTATTCAAGTACGCGGTTGTTTTAGATCTGAATCTTGATTGATCGGTAAGAGCAAAAGGAGAGATTTTTAAGATAAATGACGTTATTTTAGAAATATACGATGCCATAAAGTTAATGCCATAAAGTCAAAAATTTATCCGCAACAGATTAGAGAGATGTACCGCCTTTTTGTACAATACTTTGCTAAACAATCAGCTCTGGCTTTCCATTTGCTTATTTTTATTCTGTGATGTTGTAAAAACACTGTCCTTTGAGGTGTAGGGATATAGGGCGTATAAACCTCCTTGATATATTCTAAGTGTTTTTTAAGTACGTAGCGAATATTTAGGGGAGTGTATGTTTGTTGAGCCTTAAGTTTCAAGTAAATTTTATGAGTGATTCGTCATAGGAATACGTCAAGAAACCCCTAATTGTTTAGAGGCTAGATCATTTCATTACTTGAGAGCGGAGAGAGGAGGTTAATCTTAAAGAACAAAAAGATAAAATAGAGAGGGGATATAGGGATAATCTTTGGGGCATGTAAGAAAGGCGTGAGGCTACAGAGTTTTGTATGCTTTTCTTTTTGGGATTATGTTTTCTGCGATTGATTGTGGTTTCTTGTTGCATCAATGGCTTACCCCGCTATTGACGCGGGGCTTTTATATGTGCGGATAAAGAGGAGGGGTGACAGATGCTTTTGAAGCCCTCATGAATGAAGAGAGGGCTTATGCAAATGATGGGAATTATACAGACAATTTTGCCAAAATCTCATCACTGACATCAAAATTTGCATAAACATTTTGCACATCATCATCTTCTTCTAATGTTGAAATTAGTCGTAAAACGGACAAAGCTTTTTCTTCATCTATTGGTGCAAGGGTGGTGGCTTTCCAAATCGTTTTAATCGATTCTGCTTCACCAAGTTTTGCTTCAAGTGTTTTGGAAACTTCACCAATATCTTCAAATGCGCAGGTAATATGATGTCCGGTTTCTTCTGATTGCACATCTTCGGCACCGGCTTCAATTGCTGCATCCATGATGTTATCGGCTGTTCCTGCTTCTGGCTTATAGATTATTTCACCAATCCGATTAAACATGAAACTGACCGATCCTGTTTCCCCTAAGGCTCCTCCTGATTTTGTGAAGGCGGCGCGCACATTTGAAGCGGTGCGGTTGCGGTTATCAGTTAACGCTTCAACAATGACGGCAACGCCACCTGGTCCATAGCCCTCATAGCGTACTTCATCATAATTTTCGACATCGGCGCCTGACGCTTTTTTAATCGCGCGTTCAATATTATCTTTCGGCATCGATTGTGCTTTGGCATTTTGAACAGCCAGCCTTAAACGTGGATTCATGGCTGGATCAGGAGCACCTTGTTTTGCTGCTACGGTAATTTCGCGTGCAAGTTTAGAAAATATTTTCGAGCGCATTGCATCTTGACGCCCTTTACGGTGCATAATATTTTTAAATTGTGAATGGCCTGCCATAGTTTTCCTTCCTATTTGAGGGCTTTTTTGCCAGTTGGATACTCTTTAGAATTTAAGGCGATAAAGCACGCATCCCACCAGAATAAATGTGCCACAGCATGAGGTGAAATAATCGAATAAACCCTTTATAAGAAAATTCATCTTAAAGGTAAAGACACCTTAGTTGAGGATCATTACAAGAGAGATCTCTTGTCGTTGAGCAAAAATAACGCTATAACAGAATGTAATCTCATAGCAAAATGGTTTATTCCATGCCTCGCTTTGTTTTAGGAGTGGTTGGAGAGACCTAAACATATAAAAAAGTTCCAGTGCTCTTGAGTGGGCGGTAACCTGCCTCATAGAAGAGGCGCAGAAGAGGATTTATAAAAATGGCAACGCAACTTTTGATGCCCAAAGCAACAGCTGTTTGGTTGGTTGATAATACAGCTCTTTCTTTTGATCAGATTGCAGAATTTTGTAAATTGCATGTCTTGGAAGTAAAAGCTATTGCCGATGGTGATGCGGCTTATGGTATTAAAGGTTTAGATCCGATTAGTTCTGGGCAATTGACGCGCAGTGAAATTGCACGGGTGGAGGCTGATCAAAACGCACGATTGAAAATTTCTCAATCTAGGGTGCATATTCCTGAAAAAAAACGTAAAGGGGCGCGCTATATCCCTCTTTCTCGACGCCAAGATCGTCCCAATGGTATCCTATGGTTGGTTACAAACCATCCCGAGTTGAAAGATGCACAAATTGCACGGTTGATTGGGACAACAAAAGCGACAATTGAACAAATCCGCCTTAGAACCCATTGGAATAGTGCAAATTTGGTTCCTCTTGATCCTGTAGGACTTGGTTTGTGTTCGCAAATCGATTTAGATTTTGAGCTCCAGCGTGCGGCGAAAAATCGTCCTGTTGCAGCAGAAGAAGATAGGTCGTTGCTTCCCGCTTCTGTGACGGAAAACGCTGCTCTAGAGGAAAATGAGAGTGAAGACAATCTGCATAAGACTTTTGACGCTGATAAAGTTTTTGCAAAGCTGAACGCGCTGCAAAAAAATAGTCAAAATCAAGATGATGCATAAAAAGCCATGACGCATAAGGGAAACATTTCTTATGGAAATGTTAGAGGAATGGCTGAAGAGAAGAAAAATTGGCAGAGACTTAAAAGTAAAAATAAGGACGAAAAAAACAGAAAAAATTTCGTCTTCATTAGGAATTAACGGTTATTCTTAAAAATATTTTTAAGAATTGACCCTTCTTTACGAAATTCAAGGAGAAACAGATTATGCGCTCTACCAAAAAAACCATCTCTCATTCCTTAGCTATCCTCTTTCTTTTCTCACTATGCCTGGGTGGGTGTGGCAAAAAAAATGTTGGTGCACTTAACGGTATGAATGGCGCTTATATGAATGATGCTGGTTTGAATCAGGTGTCACCAGGCTCAGGACAAGAATTTACGGTTAATGTGGGTGATCGCGTGTTTTTTAGTCTCGATTCTTCTTCACTTGATGCTGATGCTGAACGTATTTTAATGCGCCAAGCAGAATGGTTGCTTCATTATCCTTATTATTCTATTATGATCGAAGGTCATGCTGATGAGAGGGGAACACGTGAATATAACTTGGCACTTGGACAGCGCCGTGCTGTTGCTGTGCGAAACTATTTGGTGTCTCTTGGTGTGTCCGCACAACGGATTCAAACAATTTCTTACGGAAAAGAAAGACCTGTAGCAGTATGTGATGATATTTCCTGTTGGAATCAAAATCGACGTGCTGTGACAACGTTGAGTGACATGAATAGTCATTAAAAAGAAGATTGTTTGTTTCAACTATTCAATAAGCTCTTAAGGGGAAAAAAGAATGTATCGTAAAATCAATTGGAAAACACTCTTTTATATGGGGGTTTTCATAGCTTGTTCTACTTCACTTGTTCAAAGTGCGGCACGAAAGGCTTCCGAATATCCTGCACATGATACGGATAAAGTTGATGCAGTTGATAAGGCAACTGATGACGTGAAGAAAGTACCTGATGCAGCCGATAAAGCAGCATCTGATGCAGCGGAAAAAGCCACTGACGCTGTTAATAAGGCTGTCGATGCTATGAAGAAAGCACCTGAAGCAGCCGATAAAGCAGCATCTAGCGCGGTGGAAAAAGCTACTAGTGTTGCGGAGCACCAAGGGATTATTTTAGAGAATCAACAGGCTTTATTTAAAGATTATGATTTAGATAAGCTTTTGCATAAGATACGAATGGTGCTTGAGCATAACAGTCTAAAAAATGTTAACAAGCAGTTTCACGAGCTTTTTGATACAGAAGCCTCTTCTGTTTATTCTTGTTCTTTTGAAAAGTCTGCTGTAGATGAAAAATCTCAGACTGTAAAAGAAGAGATGGAGCAGGACCATAGTACAGGTGATCAGACAAAGGTTGCTGCTGTGGAAGCTAAGGTGGAGAGCCATGACCATGAAAACAGTCAACCTTTTAACAAAGCGTATGAAGTAGGTGCTCCAATTGAAGCACATCAGAGTGACAATCTTTCTTCTTCTAAAGCTTTGTATAAGGAAGGGTATGATTTTATTCGTTCTGCCAACTATGTTGATGCTGAAAAAAGCTTTTGCGCTTTTCAAAATCGTTACAAAAAAGATTCTTTGAGTGATGACGCTTTATTTTGGTTGGCCGAATCTTTGTTGGGGCAAAAACGCTATCATGAAGCAGCACAAGTTTATCTTACCGCATGGTATGCAGATAAAAAGAAGCTCTATACCTCCGAGATTTTGCTGAAATTAGCAAGAAGTATGATCGCTCTTGAGCCAAATAAAGACGATTGTGCTCATTTTGTGAAAAAATCAAAACGTCAACAAACATTAGCATCTGTTTTTTGTAAACCTGCAAAATAAACAGCGAGGTCGTTTTTGGTGTGCGTTAGACTGGCAAGAAATCTCTTTAAAACATCGGATTTTATTCAATGTCAGAAGTTGATTCTTGCCGTCTCAGGGGGAAGTGATTCTTTGGCTTTGATGTTTTTGGTCAAAGAGCATTTGGAAACTCTCGCATTTCCTCCAGAAATGATTGTTGTCACGGTTGATCATCAATTGCGTAAAGAATCGATGCGTGAGGCAGAAACTGTTGCGAAAATTTGTCGTGTCCATGATATTCAACATATCACTGTGCGATGGGAAGGCGAAAAGCCAAAGACGCATATTGCTTCCAGCGCGCGTGTTGCACGCTATGATCTCTTGGTTAAAGAAGCACAAAAACAAGGCGCATCACTTATTATGACGGGGCATACACTCAATGATCAGGTTGAAACTTATCAAATGCGGTATCAACGTCTCCAAAAGAATAGAGGTGCTTTATATAGTGAAGCTGTTGCCATGCGTGATGGAGTTTCTGCGGGCGGTTTTGCTGGTATTTTGCGCGGTGAAGCTGTTGCTATGCGTGATGAGGATCATACCAGAAAAACAAGAAAAAATATTTCCGAAAAAAACTATGGTCCCCTCTATGAACGTGGTTTATCTTGTATTCCGCGTGAGGCGTTGTTGCATAGAAAAGTGCGTTTGATTCGGCCACTCCTTGGTGTAAAACGCCAAACATTACGGAATTATTTACGCTTACAAGGACAAACATGGATTGATGATCCAACCAATGAAGATCGCAATTTTGAACGTGTGCGCGTGCGTCAATCTCTTTCTCCACAAAAATTGGCTTATATTGCTCAAAAAATAAATGAAGCCGCATTGCAGCGTCGTCAACAAGCAAAAAATATTGCTGATTTGATCTTAGCGCTGGATATTACTGTCCAACATGGGCGTTGTTTCATAGCAAAGCCTGCGCTATTTTTACAGAAACATTCCAGTTTTCCTTTCGTGGTGGGGCTCTTTGCTGTGCTGATGGGAGGGGGATTTTATTTACTCCCCAATCAGAAATTAAGCATACTTGTTCAAAAACTCTGTCTCGATTCTCCAGAAAAGAAGCGTTTTACTTATGCGGGCTCTGTTATTGAATATAACAAGCAGGGAATTTCTTTGTGGCGTGAAGGGCGAAATATGAAAGAGGCTATCGTTGAGCCAGATAAAACTTTTATATGGGATAGGCGCTATCATATCACAAATCATGGATATGAGGCTATAAAGGTTGGAGCCGCAAATTTAGAACAGCTGAAATTTTTATTAAAAAATAGCGATTTTGAGCTTGAAAAGCCTCATTTTCCCTCTTTACAATCGCTGCTGATGATTTCAAATCATAAAGGGTATGATATTCCAGAGTTGATTTCTCAAGCAGTTGTTCATAAACATGTTATCGTCAAGCGGATTATGGCACCTTTCGATTGGCTTTCCTCACGAGAAGATGCTGCCTTGGTGAATGTTGTGGAACCTTTTTTTAATATTGAGGTGAAAAGATAAAGGAAAATTACTTTAAAAGAAAATAAACAGCTTCTCATCCCTTGGCAAGGGGCTGACAAGGTTATATGTTAAGGGGAACTGTTTGAAATCTATATTTGATTAAGTGGGCTGAATATGAATTCCAATTACCGCTCTCTCCTTATTTGGGGAGTTATTGCCTTGATTTTGATTGTGTCGTTTTCTCTCTTTAATGGAGATAGCCAACGTTCTGGTGGTGGAGAAGTCTCCTATTCTGAATTTTTGCAAAAAGTTGAGAATAATGAGTTGAAATCTGTGACCATTCAAGGTCAAAAATTAACAGGAAAAACCATTGAACATAGAGCTATTTCAACCTATGCTCCTCGCGATCCAGGTTTGATACAAAAATTGGAAAGCAAAAACGTTAATGTTAAAGCTATTCCTGAAAGCTCTGGAAATAGCATTTTCCTCAATCTCCTCTTTTCCTTATTGCCTGTTATTATTATCGTGGGGGCGTGGGTCTTTTTTATGCGGCAAATGCAAAATGGGTCACGTGGTGCAATGGGATTTGGGAAATCGAAAGCAAGATTGCTTAATGAAGCGCAAGGGCGTATTACCTTTAAAGATGTTGCTGGCGTTGAAGAAGCAAAGCAAGATCTTCAAGAAATTGTTGAATTTTTACGCGAACCACAAAAATTTCAACGCTTAGGGGGGCGTATCCCACGCGGTGTTTTGCTTGTTGGTCCTCCAGGAACCGGTAAAACTTTGCTAGCACGCTCTGTGGCCGGTGAAGCCAATGTGCCATTCTTTACCATTTCAGGGTCTGATTTTGTTGAAATGTTTGTTGGTGTTGGGGCAAGCCGTGTGCGCGATATGTTCGAACAGGCTAAAAAAAATGCACCTTGTATTATCTTTATTGATGAAATCGATGCTGTTGGGCGCCATCGGGGGGCTGGTCTTGGCGGTGGAAACGATGAACGTGAACAGACCTTAAACCAGTTGCTTGTCGAAATGGATGGGTTTGAGCCCAATGAAAGTATTATTCTTATTGCCGCAACAAACCGTCCCGATGTGCTTGATCCTGCTTTATTGAGACCAGGGCGTTTTGATCGGCAAGTTGTTGTGCCAAACCCTGATGTTTCTGGGCGTGAACAAATCTTGAAAGTGCATGTGCGCAATGTGCCTTTAGCGCCTAACGTTGATTTGAAAATTTTGGCAAGGGGAACACCAGGATTTTCAGGTGCGGACCTGATGAATCTGGTCAATGAAGCTGCTCTTATGGCTGCAAGCCGTAATAAAAGAGTTGTCACGATGCAAGAATTTGAAGATGCCAAAGATAAGGTGATGATGGGGGCTGAACGTCGTTCAACCGCTATGACACAAGAGGAAAAAGAACTCACTGCTTATCATGAAGCAGGACATGCTATTGTGGCTCTTAATGTGCCGGTTGCTGATCCTGTCCACAAAGCAACAATCGTTCCAAGGGGAAGAGCATTGGGAATGGTGATGCAATTGCCTGAAGGCGATCGCTATTCTATGAGTTATCGCTGGATGATTTCTCGTCTGGCCATTATGATGGGTGGACGTGTGGCTGAAGAATTAAAGTTTGGAAAGGAAAATATCACCTCCGGTGCTTCTTCTGATATTGAGCAAGCGACGAAATTAGCACGCGCGATGATCACACGGTGGGGATTTTCTGATCTGCTTGGAAATGTAGCTTATGGCGATAACCAAGATGAAGTCTTTTTGGGTCATTCTGTTGCGCGAACACAAAATGTTTCTGAAGAAACAGCGCGCATGATTGATATGGAAGTGCGTAAGCTTATTGATGATGCCTATAAAAATGCGACAAACATTTTGAAAACAAAAAGAAAAGAATGGTTTGCTTTGGCACAAGGTTTGTTGGAATATGAGACTTTAACGGGAGCTGAAATTAACGAAGTTATTGCAGGAAAGCTTCCTTCACGCACACAGAAAGATGAGGGTGCTGCGCCCCGGGGGTCTTCTGTTCCAAAAACTGGAACGGTCAGAGCAGAGATAACAGTGGTAGATGAAAAAGATGCTGAAGCAGCCCCTAAAACAGTGCCTCATAAAGAAGAGACCGATAAAGGCAAGGCAGGTAAAGCAGAGGTAGCTGTTGGGAAAAAAACAGCAAAATCCGGTAATGTTGAGCCTAAGGAGGCTCAGTCTAAAGAAGTGCAATCGGATGAGACTGAGAAAAAAGCGCAAAGCACAAAAGGTACCACAAAATCAGTCAACCGCTCTAAAAGTAATGCTGAAAAGAAGTCCAATACTGCGGGACATGATAAAGAAAAATAAGAACTGTTTAATATCGCTTGAGTGACGATGTTTTAGGAAAACTTCTAAATTCTTTGAGAAAGGCGCAAGTTTTGTTTGCGCCTTTCTTGTAATATTTGCAAAATATGGAAGCAAAAAATTAAGCAAAGCTGTTGTATGATAACAGTTTTAGCAGGCTACAAGGCGAGGTGGACTGTTGCTTTTCTAATGTGGTAGGGGTTGTAAGGTTAGGCGATAGATTTCCTTGCTGATTTGGTAGGGTATGAGGTTTGGTGCTGGGTTTCTTTACGGATTTAGCAAGTGTGTGAGATTATCCGTTGGTTGTGTTAAAGGGATGTATAGAGCATTTTGAGGAGATAATATTGCTTTTATGTGTAAGGGTGTAAACATAATTGCTTGAGAGTGTTTTAGATGTGTAGATGGTGAATAGGGGGCTTGATTTTCTAAATGCATGAAGGTTTAAGATCAATGATCTGATTTTATACGGGGAGAGGAGGACTATTGTACCAAGGGGGCTTGTTAGGGTTTTAAGGAAAAGCCAAGGGAAGAATTATATATTAAAGGAAAGAGGCATGGTGCAAAAATATTTTGGTACAGATGGAATTCGGGGGAAAGCCAATTCATTTCCTATGACACCCGATTTTGCCATGAAGGTGGGGATGGCGGTAGGGGTTTTATTTCGCTCACAACATCAATCTCATCGTGTGGTGATTGGCAAGGATACACGATTATCTGGCTATATGTTGGAAAACGCTTTGGTTTCAGGATTGACTGCTGCGGGGATGGAAGCTTTTTTATTGGGTCCAGTGCCAACACCTGCTGTTGCAATGCTTTGCCGCTCTTTGCGCGCAGATCTTGGGGTGATGATTTCTGCTTCTCATAATCCGTTCTATGATAATGGAATTAAACTTTTTGGTCCTGATGGTTTTAAACTTTCAGATGATATGGAAGCGAAAATTGAACAATTGATCGATACAGATCTTTCAAAGTCTTTAGCAAGTTCTGCCGAAATTGGTTATGCAAAACGGGTTGAGGGAGATATTTATCGTTATATTGAATATGCCAAACGAACTTTGCCGCGTGATGTTCGCTTAGATACTGTGCGTATTGTTGTGGATTGTGCCAATGGGGCTGCTTATAAAGCGGCTCCCCGTGCTTTATGGGAATTGGGGGCTGAGGTTTTTGCTATTCATGATGAGCCCAATGGGACCAATATTAATCAAAAATGTGGATCAACCGATTTAAGCTCTTTAAAACGAAAAGTGCATGAAGTGCGTGCTGATGTGGGGATTGCTCTTGATGGAGATGGAGATCGTGTTCTCATTGTTGATGAAAAAGCACAAACGGTTGATGGAGATCAGTTGATTGCTGTAATTGCTGAAAATTGGCATAAAATGGGACGATTACGGTGCAATGGTGTTGTCACAACGATTATGTCAAATCTTGGACTAGAGCGTTTCTTGAATAGCAAAGGATTGCACCTTGTAAGGACAAAAGTTGGAGATCGTTATGTTGTCGATGCCATGCGCCAAAAGGGATATAATGTTGGTGGTGAGTCTTCTGGGCATATTGTGCTTAGTGATTTTGGTACAACGGGTGATGGCTTGGTGGCTGCATTGCAGGTTTTAGCCTGTATGAAGGAAAGCCAAGGTCCTATGAGCCAATTGTGTAAACGGTTTGAACCTGTACCGCAAATTTTAAAAAATGTAACGATTAAAAATAAAAATGTCCTGAAAAAAAATCCCGTCAAAACGGCTATTAATCAAGCAGAGAAGCGGTTGGGAAAAGAGGCACGGCTGGTGATCCGCGCTTCTGGAACGGAACCGGTTATCCGCCTTATGGCTGAAGGCGATGCACGAGAAGTATTGGACACTGTTGTGACAGAGTTGATGGATGTTATTATTCATCATGATGTACGCATGGGTACTGCACTTGAGGAATCTTGAATTTTTTGAGAAAATTATCAGATCATCTTTTGATAAAGATATTATTATAATGTGGGATTTTGGCAATTACAAAAGGTATGATTATTAACTCAGTGATGTAATAACGGTAATGGATACTCTATCTACGAACAAATTAAATAAAAAAGGGAAAAGTCCAATTCTAATAAATACAATGCGTATAGATTTCTCTATATTTCGTAAGATATGAAAAATATGCCTTTTTTTGATTTTCCTTTTTCTTTTACTTATTCGTAAACCGGTTATTAGTTTAACAGAGTTTGTAGGGGGGAGAGTTTATTAGTATTATTCATTCTTTTTACTGGATATCCAGCGGGTGCAGCGCCCCATGAACATCAAACAGCAATGGTCATTGTGGTTATATCATCTTGATGTTTCTAAGTGCCGCTGCCAATTGGAGATATGATACGCTCCTATTACGTTTAGCTCCTCCTAATTATGAACTTATACTTTTCCAATAATTAGTAGAATAATGAGAAAGAGATGGGAATGATCAATTTTTTTCACGATAGTTCTAATGTTTATAAAGTAAAAAAAGCTATGTGATGTAAAAATAATGAACATTTTTTGTATCTTGGAGAGGTACACTCTATATTCATTTATCATTTTAAGATTTAAACATAAAAGGATTGAAGCCTTCTATAATACTGGTACGACTGAAGGGATTAGAACCGCCCATGCTCAAAAATTAAAGCGTATTCTAAGTGCTCTTGAAGTAGATGTATCGCCAAAAGATTTTGAGTTATCCATCCTTTTGATTACATCTGCTAAAGGGTGATTTCAAGGATTATTGGTCAATTACTGTAAATGGAAATTGTCGCGTAATATTTCGCTTTGATAGCATAGATGTCGAAATGGTTGATTATCTAGATTATCATCAAAAAGGAGATCTAAACAATGATGAAGAATCCTTCACATCCCGGTGAATTATTGCGTGAAGATGTGATCAAAGAGCTTGGTTTATCCTTTAATGAAGCAGCAGAGTGGCTTGGTATATCTCGTGTAGCACTTTCTAGAGTTTTAAATGAAAAAGCCGCTATGAGTGCTAATCTTGCTATTAGGCTTGAAATGTTTGGTGTAAGCACAGCACGTGCTTGGCTTGTTATGCAAACAAATTATGATCTATCAAAAAAATTCCTTAACAACAGTCTCATGATCAAGATTGCATAAAAGAGCTTCAAATGGCAGTTAAGTTTTTGCAACAGAGACGTATACAAGAGCTAAATCATGCGTATGAGCGTACAAGGTCAAAAGATGTAATTGCGGGTAAGACAAGGAATAAAATCTTGTTTCTATAGTCTGTTTGGCTATAATAAATGTAAGCAAATGAGGGTTTTATATGTTGAGTGAAGAGGAAATTAAGCTGCGTCGCATTTATGCTGAAAATGCATTGGCAAGCCAACGTTTAGAGGGATTAGAGCCAGATCCAAAAGTCGTTGAGCAAATGGAACGTGTTATTATTGGAGAGCTCGAAACAAGTGATATCATCAAAGATTATATGGAGCGTGTAAGACGTGGAGAAGTATAAGGGAAGCGGCGATTCTTATACTGATCCTGAAACTGGTGTGATGTATAATCGGCTTGGTATTAAAGACAAAGCCACACTGCAGCGTGTAGAATCTACTATTACTTATGTAAAATCTTTCGAATTTGTACATACTCCTATTGGTGGTAAGTTTGATCTGGATTACATGAAAGAGATCCATAGAAGACTGTTTGGCGACATATATGAATGGGCGGGACAAATTCGTTTAGTGGATATTGCCCAAGGTAATAGTATATTTGCTAGTTATAATCAGATTGAAAGTTATGCACCGAAGATTACACAAAAGCTTGCAAAAGAACAGTATCTGCGTGGTCTTGGCGCTTATGACTTTAGCCAAAGGGCTGGATATTACATGGGCGAGTTGAATGCGTTGCATCCGTTTCGAGAGGGGAATGGGCGTACTCAGCGTGAATTTATGGTGCAACTGGCTCGTGAAGCTGGTTATCATATCAACTGGAAGGGTATTGAGCGACAAGAAATGACACGTGCGTCAATTGAAGCACATTTTGGTAATTCAGAATATCTGTCTGCACTCATCTATAAGAACCTTACCAAGTTTACAGAAAATAAAAGGGATGATGTTTCTCAAGGTATTGGCAAAAATATTGCTTTTGGCGTTGATCTTAATAAAGAGTGCTTGGAACAACAAAAAGAGAAGATTGAAACTCCTTGGGATAGAGAAAAGACAAGTTTTGCTAAACGTCAAAAAGAAGAACTTGAACAATTACAAAATGATTTGAATGTTGTTGCAAAAGCAACAGAACGAGAGCCATACCTTGCGGCTTATATAGATAATTCTAATTTAGAACAGAAAGCGCTTAGCGCTCTTAGGAATGAAAAATCTTATGTTAATATGTTTAAGGAGTTAAACAGTCATTTAGCATCTATTTATAAAGATCCGCAAGCTGCCGCACTCAAGATTGAGCAGACGATTTTAGCAGGTAAAGGCGATAAATTGCCTGATATTTTGGAAAGGGAACCTGATAGAGCGGGTGAACTGCGTGGGTCAGATCGTTTAATCGATAAACTCAAATCTACAGGAAAAGAACGAAAAGAAGCGCTTTACAATGTTCCTATT
>NZ_JBHIPJ010000054.1:0-1058 GCF_042195945.1 Bartonella sp. AP30XZML
CAGATAGCTGTTGCAAGCGCTTCATTAACAGAACCATCTTCAAAAAGAGCCGCATCAAATTTACCTGTCTTTATCCGAGAAACCACTGCATTATGTGAAACACCCATCTTCTTCGCAAACGCACGTACCGATAGACCCTTACGCGTTTTCTTATTCATAGTTGCTCCATTTTGAATGGTATATACGAATTATTGTACACTTTAATTATTGACAAGGTTTTATTTTTTCGTGTACATAAAATATATGAAGATAGTGTGGGATGAACCAAAAAGAGCTTTAANATGAAGATAGTGTGGGATGAACCAAAAAGAGCTTTAAACATTGTTAAACATAAGCTTGATTTTGCTGATGTTATTTACTTTGACTGGAAACATGCTTTTATTGATGCAACCCATTCAAACCGCATGAAGGCTATTGGACATTTTTCTGATGGTACAACAGTTATTGTTTTTGCAAAGCTTGGCAATGAAGCGATATCCATTATCAGTTTTCGTCAAGCGAATAAAAAAGAAAGAGAGGTTTTCAATGACTATCAAAAAAACCTTTGAAACAGGATGTGGCTATACAAAAGAAGATTGGGACGCTGTGGATTCCCCACCACTAACAGATGAAGAACTTGCACGCTTAAAGCCAGCTAAAGACGTTTTACCAGCCTCCTTTTTTAAGTATGTAACAGAAGAGCGCCGTAAACGTGGGCGTCCACCGGTTGAATCTCCCAAACAAGCGGTTACTCTACGCCTTGACCCAAACGTTATTGCCTCTTTTAAAAAACAAGGAAAAGATTGGCGAACACGTATGGGTGAAGTCTTAAAAAAAGCAAGTGGCAGCTAAACCAACCACCTCCCCATTTTGAGAACGGGGAGGAGAGATGTGTCTTAATCTAAGCAGCTTTTACGACAGATCTTTCTAAGACTTGTTTTGCTTCTTTGATTAAAGCTTTATAATGTTTGCTTTCTTCTACCAATGTAAAGGCTTTGACAAGATGCATATGGAGAGGTCCATAAATGTAAACAGCCTTTTTAGTTGGAGACATTTTATCCCAATCTTTTGGGAAAGCA